>CAXTJW010000423.1:0-3642 GCA_964244305.1 uncultured Acetobacteraceae bacterium | reverse complement strand
GCGCGTCCGCTGGGCCGGGTGATCCAGGAGTATATCAAGAAGCCGCTGGCGGAGGAGCTGCTGTTCGGCAAGTTGGTCAAGGGCGGGTCGGTCAAGGTGGCGCTGCGCGACGACAAGCTTGACTTCGAGTTCACCGAAGCCGTCCAGCAGGGATTGTCCAAGGCGGAGGGCGATGGCGACGAGGGAACGTCGGAGCTCGAACCGGAAACGGCTGAGTAGCCAGGCAACACTGCGGGCCGGGCCATGTGCCCGGCCTTTTGCTATGCGGAGGTTAAATGAAAGCGGTTTGGAACAGCCAGATCGTCGCTGAAAGCGACGACATAGTCACCGTCGAAGGCAACGCGTACTTCCCGGTCGCAAGCCTGCGGTCTGAGTTCGTCGAGCCCAGCAGTCACAACACGGTATGTCCCTGGAAGGGCACCGCGAACTACATGTCGCTGAATGTTGGCGGCACAGTGAATAAGGACGCTGTTTGGTTTTATCCGGAGCCGAAAGAGGCGGCCGCGAACATCCGCGGCCGCGTGGCGTTCTGGAAAGGCGTCGTCGTCTCGGCCTAAGTCGTCCGGCGCTTGATCGCCAGCGGGCCGGGCGCCTGACAAGTCGGCATCATCTCAAGGCGGTTGATGTTGACATGTGCGGGCAGCGCCACAACCCAGGCCACCGCTTCGGCGATGTCCTGTGGCGATAGCGGCGTAGTGCCCGCATAGACGGCGGCCGCCTTCTCCGGATCGCCGCCGAAACGGACTTGGCTAAACTCGCTGCCGCCAACTAGGCCAGGTTCCAGGTCGGTGATCCGCACGCCGGTCCCGACCAAATCAGCCTTCAGGTTGGCGCTGAAGTGCATGACGAATGCCTTGCTCGCGCCATAGACGTTGCCACCGGGATAGGGGTAACTCGCGGCGGTGCTGCTCAGGTTGACGATATGGCCGTGGTCTCGCGCCACCATGCCCGGCAGGATTGCGTGGGTGATCCGGATCAGGCCGCTGACGTTGGTCGCCACCATCGTGTCCCAGTCATGCACGGTGGCTTGCTGGGCCGGCGCAGTGCCCAGAGCCAGCCCAGCGTTGTTCACC
Source organism: uncultured Acetobacteraceae bacterium (assembly GCA_964244305.1). Taxonomy (GTDB): domain Bacteria; phylum Pseudomonadota; class Alphaproteobacteria; order Acetobacterales; family Acetobacteraceae; genus CAHJXG01. Next base: position 2,569 of record CAXTJW010000423.1, on the reverse strand, counting down.
AGCACGTCGACGTCTTGCCAATCCGCAGGCAGGCTTCCCGGCAAAGCAGCGGCTGCGGCGGAGTCTGTCACATCCAGCTGGAACGGCAGCAAGTTCGCGCCCAGTTCGTCCCGCAGCGCCTGCAGCCGCTCGGCCCGCCGGCCGGTCGCGATGACACGGTGGCCATCATGGATGAACCGGCGGGCGATCGCCTCGCCAAAGCCGGCGGTCGCGCCGGTAATCAGGACAGTCAGGCTCATGGCAAAGGCTCCGTTGAGATGTCGCCGGAGACTAGCGGGCTAATCGGGCAGGCGAAAGCGGACCGAGACCGGGCAATGGTCGGAAAGCCGTTCTTTGGCCGCCGCGTCAGTCTCGCGGTAGACCATTACGCGCAAGCTGTCGGGCTGCATCCAGCCGCGCGCGGCGCCACCGGCGAAGATGTGATCGATAAAGCTGTTGCCGCCCCAGCACGGGCTGCCGCGTCCTTCGGTCGCCCGGACCATCGGCGCCGCGGCGAGCAGCGCTGCCAGCAACTCGTCCCGGTTCTCCATTCGCCGGTTGAAGTCGCCGAGCAGCACGAAGGGTACGCTCTCTTGGCGGCGCTGTGCGATCCAACCCTGCAGCGGGGCGATCTGCCGCCGCAGCGTATCGCAAACCCGGCCGGAATCGCCGTCGAGCCGCTGGTGATTGCAGCCGCTTTTGAGATGGACGGCCAGAAGGCGCAGCTTGCCGCCGGGCAGGTCGAGCGTGATGTCGGCGCCGCTGCGCAGCCGGTGCGTCGCGGAGGGGTAGATGTCGAGGCCGACGAGATCCGCATTGCGCGTTACCGTGATGCCGCGGCGGACTGCAAAGCCCACCCGCTGCACGACTTGATCGGCGGTCGCGAAGATGGCGTAGCGGTCTGGCGGGAAGACCTTGGCCGCGATCTCGGGCCCGTCCACCTCTTGGAACGCGATCACGTCGGCGTCGAGCAGCAAGGCATAGCGACGGAGCGCGTCGACATCCTCGGGGCGCTTCGGATGCACGTCGTCGGGAAGGGCCGGGTCGCCGAAGCTGCGGGCGGTGAGCCACTCAATGTTCCAGGTGGCGACGCGCAACTCCGCAGCGGCGGCGCTGCAGGTCAGGGCCATCAGGATGGCGAGGACGCGGATCATACCATAATCGGTTCGGACACGACATCAGTTTCGGCCGGTATGGGCTCGGCGTCCAGTGGCACGGCCCCGCAAGCGCGCAAATATTCCGCCACGGCATCGTAGCGGGACGGCAGCCGCGTCGGATCGCGCGCATCGCCGCACGGCACCCAGATCACCGTGCCGAAACGCGCACGCGTCAGCAGCACGCGGTAGGCGTTCAGCCGGTTGGAGACCGCCTCGGCGCGCCGGGCGATGCTCCAGGCATTGCCGCGCAGGCTGCGGGCCTGCCACCCGGCGCCGTCCAGCGTTCGCACGAGGTCGGCATCCCAGCAGACACCGGCCTGGTCCAGCTCGAGCCCCTGCACACAGAACTCGGTCGCAACGACCTCGAGCGCGTCGGCACTGCGGAGGTCGGGCCAGCGGTCCAGGAACCACCGTGCGACCGCGTCCTCGTCCTGATGCGGCAACACGCTGCCCAGCCCCTCTGCGCGCAGGCGGCGGGCTTGCGAGCTGGCGAGCAGGCCTGATTGCCGCGATCCACGGCTGCGCAACGCCGAGCGCATGTCGGCCAACGAGCGTGTCAGCCGGAATGGCACGCCGCCGGTCTCTATCGCAATTTCGCGAGCCCGAACCGGACGGTTCGACAGCACCGTCTCGACCCAGGCCGCGGCCGAGGGTGCATTCACGCTGCGCACGACCCGGCCCAGATGCAGCCGGTCATCCCATGCGATGTTCGGCCCGTCCGCAAGCCGCTGGCGGGGATCGTCGGCGTGCATCGCCTCGGGCGGTGCGACCGCGCGCCACTCCGGCCGCGCCGCCAGCGCCCGGCCCCACTCGGCGATGCCGCCCTCGCCGTCATGGATCTCCTGTCCGCCGCCAAGCAGGCAGACGATCACCGACCAATCCTGGCGCCGCGCCATGATATCGAGCAGATGGCCGGCTTCGGAGGTAGCGAGCGGCACCGGACGGTTGCGGGTTTTGCCGACGGCGTGCGCCGCGGTCCAGCAGCGCTGCGCCTCGTCGATGATCAACAGGCGTTCCGGCGGCGGCCCAGGTTCCCGGACATGATGGTCGCGAAACCGGGGCAGGGCCTGGATGACCCCCGCCATCCGCTGCTGCGCCGCGCGCCGGCCCATGCCGCGGTGGACAGCATCCCGCGCCAACGCTTCCCGCAGCACATGCACCAGGGTTGGATTGCCGGTAAGGAACGCGGCGCCGGCGCCAGCGAAGGCGAGATCGAGGCCGCACAGCGTCTTGCCCGCGCCGGGTTCGCCGGTGACGAACACCACCAGATGCAATCCTGCCGTGCGGGCCCGCTCGACTGCCTCGGCCACCGCCGCCGCCGTTCGCGCCAAGCCGCCGCGGCCGGCCTGCGCCAAAGTAAGCGCCGTCACGTCGTGCCGCGCATAGAGCAGACAGGCCGCCCCGATCAACGCCGGCACCGGACGATAGGACGC
>CAXTJW010000422.1:0-3647 GCA_964244305.1 uncultured Acetobacteraceae bacterium | reverse complement strand
GGCCGGGTGAACCTCACGGGGCTGGTGGCGCGCACGGATGGCAGCTTCTTGCTGAAGCGCAGCGTGGAGTGCCTGCGCGCCGATGTGGGCCGGGCGGCGCTCGACCTTGGGGACAGCTTGCGCGCCGATTCCCCACGGGACGTGTTCGCATGATACAACGTTGCGATGCAGCATTTGCCTACGGTGTCGGCCCGGATCGAATTGCGGGATGCGACGGCGGCGGTGCATTTGCGGCTGCACCGGGTGCCGGTGTTCGCGGCCCTGGCAGCGGGACAGCTTGAGCGGAACGCATATCTTGCCCTGCTTGGCCGATTGTACGGCTTTCACCATCCGCTCGAAGCGGCGGTCGCCCAGGCAGGCCCACCCGGCCTAGAACCAGCACAATGGCGGCGGGCGCATTTGCTGCGGTCCGACATGGCCGCGCTCGGCGAGGCCGATGCGGCGATCGACCGGTTGCCGCGGCATGCGGCGCCGGACGGCGATTGGTCTCCGGCGCGAGCGATGGGGTGGCTTTATGTAATCGAGGGCTCGACGCTCGGCGGACGGCAGCTCGCCCGGCAGCTCGACCATTTATTGTCAGCGTCCGACGCGGCAGGCCGTTCCTTCCTGCGTGCCGGCACGGACCAGAACCACGTGCGTTGGCGCGATTTCTGCACCGCACTCGACGCGTGCGGGGCAGACTCGGCGCCCCGGGCCGAGATGGTCGCCGGCGCGATCGAGGCATTCGACTGCTTCGAGGTATGGTTCGCCTGATCGCAGCGTGCTGAGGTGCGAGGGGCTACCTGTTGCTTCGAGCCCTGCTGTCCTATGTTGTCCAGAATGCGCGGGTTGCAGCGCTAGACTTTACTGATGGCGGGGAGGCGGCACGAATGCCGGAGATGCTTAAGAACGTGCGAGCGCCGGTCAATCGCACACGCTGGGTGTTTGAACACCAGATCTGGAACTCGACCTTGGGGCAGGGTGCGCCATGACTTGGACTATCGCTGTGGCTGCCCTGTCAGCCATTGTGCTGGCCGGGGCCGGCGGGCTCGCGACTGAGATCGGCCCGTGGTACCGGGCGCTGCGCAAACCCACGTGGCAACCGCCCGATTGGGCCTTCGGTCCGGCTTGGACGTTGATCCTCGGCATGGCGGCCTGGTCTGGCGCGTTGGCTTGGACCGCCGCGCCGGACGCGGCTGGTCATATTCGCGTGGTGGCGCTGTTTGCAGCCAACGGGTTGTTCCACTTCCTATGGTCCCCGCTGTTCTTCCGCCTCAAACGGCCGGACTGGGCACTGGTCGAAGTCGTCTTCCTATGGTCCTCGTGCCTGGCGCTGATCATCGGGCTGGCCGAGTTCTCAACCACAGCCAGCCTGCTGATTGTACCCTACATACTGTGGGTGAGCTTTGCCTCGTGGCTCAACCTGGCGATCGTCCGGCTGAACAAGCCCTTTGGCTAGCGACTACCTCAAAGGCAATCCCGACCTGGCTGCGGCACTTAACCCTGCGCCGCCGCCGGTTCAGCCAGGCTGCTTGGCGTCGCCACCCGGCAACGGCTCCGGCGTGGCGGCCAAAGTCCGCAGATAGGCGATCACGTCGGCCCGCACCTTTGCATTGCTGATGCCAGCGAAGCTCATCTTGGTGCCCGGCGCATAGGCGCTGGGCTTGAGCAGCCACTTGTCCAACTCCGCATAAGTCCAAGGGCCCTCTTTGCCTTTCAACGCGGCAGAATAAGCATAACCCTCCATGTGGCCATGCGGCGCGCCCACAACGCCATACAGGTTCGGACCCAGGCCGGCCTTGCCGCCTTCGTTGAAGCTATGGCAGGCGACGCAGCCAAGCTTGGCCGTATTGGACTTGCCCGCGCCCGCATCTGCCGAAACAAGCAACGCCGTAATATCGCCATCGCCAGTCGGTGCAGCCGCAGCCGCTGTTGCTGTTGCCGGGTTCAAGGACGCCGTATCCGCAACCGACTTCGCGACTGCGCCCGGAGCGGCGGCGGCCACAGGTCCGACCGGAGCGGCGCCGGCGGCGTTGGCCTGCTTTGCCGGAGCTTCCGGCAACGGCACTGGCTCCTTGGCCAGGCTATGCAGGTAGTCGATCACGTCGGCCCGCTTCTTAGGGTCGGAAATGCCGGCGTAGCTCATCTTGGTGCCGGGCGCGTAGGCGCTCGGCTTCTTCAGCCACTCATTCAGCTCGGCGTAGGTCCAGGGACCTTCCTTGCCCTTGAGCGCCGTAGAATAGGCATAGCCCTCCATGTGGCCGTGCGGGCCGCCCACCACGCCGTATAGGTTCGGCCCCACGCCGGCCTTGCCACCCTCGTTGAAGCTATGGCACGCGACGCAGCCTAGGCTCTTGACCCCAGCCTCACCGCGGCCGACGTCGGCGGAGACCAGCAACGCCGCGATCGGCGGCTCGGCCTCGGCTGGCGCTGCGGCAGCCGTCTGCGAGCTCGGCAGGTCGATCTTGATGGCGGTGCCCTTGAGCTCCTTGGGATGCACCAGCGCGTCGCTGATCAGCCCGGCGCCCATGAAGGCGATCCCGGCCATCAGGAACGCGGCGACCGCCTTGTTGATCTCCATGCTGTCCATACGCGACCCCTGTCCCTCTTAGAAACCAGCCTCATGGAACGGGTCGCACATGCAAGCGTCGATCGCAAGCCGCCTCCTGCGCCGTCCCAGCTCAGTCCACTATGATGGGGAAGGTTTGGAGGGCATCAAGCCTGCCGAACGAAGTCTGGCGGACCAAGATCCTGCCCAAATAAAAGCGGGGCACGGCCGCGATGGCCGTGCCCCGGATTTCAACAAGCCCTTATTGCTACTTCGGCAGGACCTGCGCCTCCGCTGGGTGCCAATCCGCGTTGATCGGATTGAGCCCGGCCTGCGCCCCCGGCTGCTTCAACTCCGGGAAGTCCTTCACCATGCTGACGCCATACAGCGGCTTATAGACGCCCTGGTGGCAGGTCGCACAGGCGAGCTTCGGCGAGTCGCCGGTCGGACCCAGCCGGTTCGCCGGCCACGCATTGGCGAGCTGCTTCAAATAGCTCGCATTCAGGTCCCGGGTCATCTGGATGCCGTGCCACGCCACCACCTTCGCCGGCGAGCTCTGCGACCAGTCGCTGAACGCCCGGCTGTTGTGGCAATACGTGCAGTTCACCCCGAGTGAGTTGCCGAAATAGTTCATCAGCGCGAACGTCCACTCCGCCTCCTTGATGGAGTGCCGGTTGGCGCCGGGCAGCGCGTCCTCGCCCTGCACCCGGATCGAGTGGTCGCCCTCCAGGAACGGCGTGAACGGGTCGTATGGCAGCGACGCGTCCCCGACCGAACCCGACGCGTAGTTCTTGCCGGCGGCCGCCATGAAGATGCCGCCCGACTGCTTCGGGCCGGGGTCGTTGAACCAGATGTTGTTCGGCACCGGGTTGCCGCGATGGCAGGTGTAGCAGGTGACGCCGGTCTGCTGCACATGCGGTTGCCAGTCCGCGTTAATGTGCTGCGTCATCTGAATCATCCGCCGGGCGACGACCTTGGTATAGAGGTTGTCCTCCGCCATGTTGGCGGTGTTGTGGCAGTAGGCGCAGCCCTGCTTCGGCGCTACCCAGCCGGTGAGCGAGACCATGAGCCGGGTGAATTGCCCGACACTCAGGTCGCCCAGCACCTGCACGTTCTTATA
>CAXTJW010000421.1:0-3649 GCA_964244305.1 uncultured Acetobacteraceae bacterium | reverse complement strand
TGTGGTTCGACGAGTATATCGGCCCCGACCACCACATGTACGAGCCCGAGGTGCTGGCGATCATGGACGAGGTAAACGACTGCCTTGCGCCGAAATACCGCTGGGACGTGCTGGCGAAGCACACCCGCACGATGGTGCCGCGGCCGTCGCTCGAGTTCATGATGGGGCACGACCCGAGCGAGGGCGTGCACGCGTCGCGCATCCTGCCGCTGACCTACCAATGGTTCGACGTGATCCACCGGCAGGACTATGGCGGCACGATCATGCGGCCGTTCTTCACCGGCATCCTGCCAAACTTCGACTGGGCAGACCCGGCGGACCAGACGATCGCGCGGCTGATCATCCTGATCGAGCAGATGCTGACCCGGACCGGCGTGCTGCCGAACTATCACACGGCGGTGGTCGGACGCCGCCGCGAACAGCCGCTGCCGCCTCTGACGGCCGAGGAGGAGCATCGGATCAACTATTCCACCTGGCCCGGCCTGGTGGCGAAGACGGCGCCGACGCCGGCTACAGGCAGGCTGGCTCGGCTGTTGCAGGGTATTCGGGGCGGCTGAACGCGCCAGGCAGGGTCTGAGTCCGCCGAAGCTGGCCTGCATCTTGCAGGCTATGCTGCACCCAGCCAGGCTCTGGGTCACGGACAAGGAAGCACGTCGTGCAACAATCGGAAGCCGCCACTTTGCCCAATTTGGCCAGCCCGGCCAGCGCGGCTGACGACGCCGCCGCCTTGCTCGCGCTGGTGCATGAAAGCCGCGCGCGCGCCGTTCAGGACCCGTTCGGCAATCCGGTGCTCGCTGCGGCGCTCGCCATCAGCCGGCAGTTGGACGAGGGCCGGCTCAACGAGGCGCAGCTGGCCGGCCTGGTGGCGTTCCTGCGCGACGCCGCCGCGACGGACCGGGCAGGGCGGCTTGCGGAGTATGTCGGCGGCACCGATCCGGCCGCGTCGCTCGCGGCGCTGGCCCGGCTCGCCGCGCGCCTGGTCCGGCCGAACCCGGAGGATAGCGCGCTGCCGCTGCGCGAAGTACGCGCCCTGATCGAGCGGCCGCGTTATGCCTGCGTCTTCACGGCGCACCCCACCTTCGCCGCCGCGCCCGAAGTGTATTCGAACATCGCGGCACTCGCGAGCGGCGAGCCGGCCGGGCCGTATCCACCGTCGCACCGCCCGCCGAAGCCGACGCTCGAAGACGAGTTCGACGCGGCCAACACCGCCATCTCGCACGGGCGGGACGCGCTCGACGCGCTGTGCGGGGCGATGCTCGCCGCCGTCAGCGCGGCGTTTCCCAAGACCTGGACCGGGCTCAACCCGGCGCCTGTGGTGCTGGCGTCCTGGGTGGGCCTCGATACCGACGGACGCACCGACATCGGATGGTGGGACAGCCTGCGCCTGCGCCTGCGCATGAAGCGCCTCGGCCTTGCGCGGCTTGCGGCGGGAATCGCGAACGTCCCGGGCACCGCGACCCTGAATGCGCGGCTGCATGAGGCGCTCGCGGCGATGGACATGCAGATCGCCCTGGCGCCGTCCGGCCCCGACCCGGCCACTGTCGAGCCGTTCGCCCGCGCGCTGGTCGAAAGCCGCGACCGCGCGCTGCTGTCGCCGGAGCCGCTGCTGCCGCTATTCGCTGCGGCCATTGCCGGGGCGGACCATGCGACGCAGCGGACCCTGTGCATCGCCCGCGCCGGCGTCATGGCGCACGGGTTATGCCTGGCGCAGACGCACTTCCGGCTGAATGCGGCGCAGGTGCACAACGCGGCGCGCCTTCGCCTTGGCCTCGACGAGCCGCCGGCGGATCGGTCGCGGCGGCGCACGCTGCTGGCCGGCATGGACGACGCGCTCGACGCCATGCGGACGCAGCCGGTCGACTTTGGCGCCCTGCTCGCCGAACAGTCCTCGGCGATGCGGCTGATGATGCTGGTCGCGCAGATTTCCAAGCATGTGGACCGGCACACCCCGGCGCGGTTCCTGATTGCCGAGACCCGCAGCGGCTACACTCTATTGGCGGCGCTCTGGATGGCGCGGCTGTGCGGCGTCGAGCGCCATATCGAGATCAGTCCGCTGTTCGAAACCGCCGACGCGCTGGAGGAGGGGGTGCGCGTGCTGGACGAGGCGCTGCGCTCGCCGCACTACCGCGACTATGTGCGCGGGATCGGCCGGGTGTGCCTGCAGTTCGGTTATTCCGACTCCGGCCGCTACCTCGGGCAGCTTCCGGGGAGCTACTTGGTGGAGCGGCTCAAGCTGCGCCTGGTGGACGCGCTCGGGCGGCACGGGCTGGGCGACGTCGAGGTCGTGCTGTTCGACACCCATGGCGAGAGCATCGGCCGCGGCGCGCATCCCGGCTCGCTCGCCGACCGCTTCGCCTATCTTTCGCCGCCGGCCGCCCGGGTGGCGCTATCTACCGGCGGCTTGCGCATCCGCGAGGAGAGCAGCTTTCAGGGCGGCGACGGCTATTTGCTGTTCGGTACCCCGGCCCTGGCGCTCGCGACCGTCGCCCGGGTGGCGGAGCATGCGTTCCAGCCGGCGCCCACGCAGCCCGACCCGGTCTATGCCGAGAGCGACTATGCGGCCGGGTTCTTCGCCACGGCGTCCAATGCAATGCAGGAGCTGGTGGAGGATCCTGGCTACGCCGCCCTGCTCGGCGCGTTCGGCCCGGCGCTGCTCGACACGACCGGCTCCCGCCCCAGTGCGCGGCAGAACGACGCCGGCGGGCCGACCGTCATCCGCCATCCGCGCGAGCTGCGGGCGATCCCGAACAACGCCATCCTGCAGCAGCTCGGCTGGTGTGCCAACGTGATGCACGGGCTTGGTGAGGCTGCGGGGCGGGACCCGGAGCTGTTCACCGAATTGCGGCAGAGCAGCCGGCGCTTCCGGCGCGCGCTGGAGTTGGTGGAGCACGCGGCGCGGCATTCCGACCTCGATGTGCTGCGCGCGACGGTGTCGATGCTCGATCCTGGTTCTTGGCTGGACCGGGCGGCGCATGCGCGACTGCCGGGCCGGGCGGTGCAGTTGGCCGAGGTGGCGGAGGCGCTGGTTGGGCTGGGGCTTTGGGTGCCGATGCAGGGGACGATGCGGCAGGCGCAGGCGGACCAGGTGCGGCTACGGCGGGCGTGGCCGGAGCTGCCGCACATGAGCGACCGCGAGACGTTGCTGCACGCATTGCGGCTCGCGATGATCGGGCGGTTGTGGCTGTTGGCGGTGCAGGTGCCGGACTTCTCGCCGCGGCACGGCGCGACGCCGGAGGGGGTGCGGGCACGTCTGTTGCGGCTGGATGTGATCGCGACGCTCGATTTGCTGACGGCGGTGTTTCCGTTGGAGAGCGGTGCGGCGGCCGAGCGCGATTTCGGCGAGCCTGCGGGGCCTGGCGCCAACGTGTCCTATGCCGGCGAGCATGAACGGATATTTGAGCCGATGCGGCGGCTGTTTGGCCTGACGCGCGAGATCACCGCTGCGTTGTCGCATGAGGTTGGCGCGTTCGGCTGAGCTGTGCCCGGCCAAAGGCAATAGCGGCGGGGGCAGGCGAGACATGAATTTCGATAAGATGGCGCAATCCGTGGCACGTGCTGCCGGGCGTCCGGCGGCGTTCATCGGCGCATTGGCGCTCGTGGTGATATGGGCGATTTGCGGGCCGATCTTTGGTTATAGCGATACGTGGCA
>CAXTJW010000420.1:0-3657 GCA_964244305.1 uncultured Acetobacteraceae bacterium | reverse complement strand
CGCCGAAATGGCTGCCCCATTGCCGGTTCAGGGCGTCGAGATCGGCATACTGGCCACGCAGCCAGGCCCGCATCGCCTTGAGCGAGGCCGGCGCCGTGTCGAAATCCCAGTTGGCGGACAGGTCCCCGATCCCGGTTTCATCGCCGAGGTTGTAGAACAGCGGGTGGTCCGCCGACTGGCTGCGGACCACGCTGTCCAACCGTGCCCCGACGTCGGCTCGCCACCCTGTGTCCGAAAGGCCGGGCTCGCGCACGAATACGCTGCGGTCGTCCGGCGCTTGCCGCCGGCGCGCCCGGGCCGCGTCGAACAGCCATGTGACGGACTTGCCCGGCGTGGCCCGGTGATAGGGCGCATACAGGTCGGTCGCGATGTTCTCGACATACCACGGCAGCCCCGCCTCACGCCGTGCTGCGACGGCAGCCGGGTCGATCTGCCCGCCGGTTCCGCGCAGCTTCGTGCCGGTGAACCCCATGCGGGCCAGCCCAGCCATGCCGGCGGCATCATGGTCCTGCCACATGATAAGCTGGTAATCGTCCCAGCGGCTGGGTTGCGCCAGCACGGGCGATACTGGCGCGGCGCCGGCGGCAAGGCAGAGCGCCAAGGCCGCCACGCGGGCGTTCATCGTCCGGTCAGTTGCTGCTTTACCGTGCCGAGCAGGCCGCGCAGGCCTTCCTTCATGCCCTGGAACGCGGTGCTGCTCCGATGGCGCCAAACGCCGTCCGAGGCGACTTCCCGATCCGACGGGGCGACGACGTTGTCCTGCAGCGACGGCGCGCCCGTGGTCCAATCCAGCAGCAGCGTAGCCGGCCGTCCGGTGTCGTTCAGCAGCCGGTTCCGCCGCATGATCACGCTGGTGCCGCCATTCGCCAGCACCGCCGCCTGCCGCGCCTCATTATCCGGCGAGAGCTCCAGCACGTTGTCCTCCAGCAGCAGGCTGCCGCCCGCGGCCGTGACGGCGAGCCGGGAGGTGGCGATCTGGTTGCCGCGCAGCTCGGTCTCGAGCGCCGCCGAGCCGACCTGGCTGCCCTTGACCCCAGTGAACACCGACCGCTCCACTTTGAGCAGCGCCACCTCGCCCACCGACAGCGCCACCGAGGGCGTCGTGCCGCCGACCCCGCCGCCCTCGAACCGGCATTCCACGACCTGGATTTCACCGGGGCCCCCGACGCCGGAAAGCACGCCGACCTCGTTGTTCACGAACTGCACCCGTTCGAGCCGCAGCGACTGTCCTTCGAGCCGGATGCCGGCGCCGTTGCCGTCCGGCACCCGCGCGCGCGCCAACGTCAGGTCGCGGACGGTCGCGTCGTTGCCGCGGATGACCAGGATCGCCTTCGCCCCACAGGTCGTGTCGGACAGCACGACGCCCGGGGCACGGCCGGCGACGGTAACGGCGTCGGTGACCCAGGTCGCGCAATCATAGTAGGTGCCGGGCTCGATGAGCACGACGTCGCCGGCCTGGGCCTCGGCGATGGCCTGGGACGGCCGGTCGAACTCCTGGCCCGGTCCGGCCCTCAGGGTCCGCGCCTCCGCCGGCATCGCGGCCAGGGTGGCGACGGCCAACAGCACCGCACGCATCGCGGTTCAGCGCGCCGCCGTCACGGCCCCGTCGCCCCGCAACTCCTTTGCCCGGCCGGAGACACGATTGCCGCGCAGTATGGCTTCGGTCGCCGTGAAGTTGGACACGAACACCGTATCGTAGCTGCCAGCATTGCGGAACGTGTTGTTCTCGATAAGGATTTCCCGCGTCGGCTGCGTCACGCCCTCGGCGCCGATCTCAATGGCCGTGCTGCGGTTCTCCGCCATCGGGCCCTTCTCCATGGTGTTGTCCTTCACCACGACCGAGCCGCCGTTGGGAATGTCGATCAAGTAGCTCGCCGTGCCTTCGGGGCCGTCGACGATCGTGTTGCCGATGATCTCGGTCCGCTCGGCGCGGGACTTGATGCTGTGGCCCTGCCGTGTGTCGCTGAATTGCGACCGCTCGACCCGCAGCAGCTTCGAGTTGCCGACGTAGATGCCATGGGCGCAGAACTTCTCGCAGGTGCCGTTATGCTCGAACACGCTGTCGCGCACGATGACGGTCGATCCCTCAAGGCCCGTCAGGATGCCGTTCTGGTTGTTGATGAACCGCACGCGCTCGACCACCAGCATCTCGCCCTCGCCGCGTATGCCGGCGCCGTTCGCGTCCGGTACGCGGGCACGCGTCAGGGTCAGGTTGCGTATCGTGATGTCGGTGCCGGCGGTGATGAACAGCGCCTTGCCGTTGCAGGCCTTGTCGGTGATGACGACCTTGTCGGCGTCGCCAACCCCCTCGACCACTAGCTTGTTCGCCTGCCACACCGCACAGTCGAAATACTCGCCCGGGTATATGTCGACCACGTCGCCGTCCCGCGCAGCGGCGGCGGCGAGTGACGGCAGCTTATAGGCCTTGCCGTTGCCGACCTCGAGCGTCCGCGCATTGGCGCCCGGAGCAAAGGCGAGGAAGGCGGACAGCCCCAGTAGGGCAGGCAGGCGCGTGCATGTTGCCGGCATCATCGTGCTCCGTATGTGCGCAAGCACTGTATCGTAATACTTGCGCACTCACAACGATTTACACTTTAACGCGCGTACTCCGGACCAGGGTGCAACCATCGATGCGCCATTGCCCGGCGGTGTCGCGCTGCATCGAATACAGCGCCAGCTCGGCCTCGCCGTTTGGACCAACCAGCTCAACCTGCTGCACGATCGTGCCGTCGCCGACCAGCAACTCGGCAAACTCCACGGAGCGCGGGCGGTAAACGGCGGGATAGGCGCGGCGCACCATGGCGAGGAACCGGCCCGCGTCGCCGAATTGCCCCTGGATATGCGGTGAGGCGAATGCGTAGGCGGCATCCCCGTCGTCGCGCTCGAACGCCTTGAGTTGCCGGGTGATCACGCTGCGTATCGCCGCTTCGTCGTCGGCGCTGACGGCGGGTTGCGACCATGCCGGCCCGGTCAGCAGCAGCATTAGCATAATCAGCAGGCTACGGCGCATTTTGTCAGTCCCCATCGGCGCTGCTCGGTGCAAGCTGCAGCCCGGCCAGCCCCGGATGCGGGCGCTCGGTCACCAGCGACCCGGCCATCGCCCGGCTATATGCACGCAAGATCGAGGCCGGCGCGAGTTCCTCCGGCGTGAAAAACAGGCCAAGCCGCCGTGCCAGGCTGCCGAGGCTGATCCGGCTGGACAGGATGGCCGCCGGAAGCGCCAGCACCAACCCGAATAGCAGCGGCGCACACCATGCCAACAGTGCCGTATCGACCTGCAGCAACACCAAGAACCAGGCGACGCCCACAAACAACGCGCCGCGCAGACGCAGCCAGCCCTCGATCCAAGACACGCCGCGATCGTCGCGCGGCTGCGCATCCCAGCGCACGGTCTGCCCGAGCAGCAGCGCCATGACATACTGGGTGTAGAACATGATCAGCAGCGCCGAGATCACCAGCGCGGCCAACTGCTCCAACGCGGCGCTGGCGAGCAAAGGCAGGCGGCCGCCGAAGGATCGCGCCATCCGCGGATCGAGCAATGCGACGCCCACGCTCAACAGCTTGCCGCCATAGAGCAGCCCGAGCACCAGGGCAGCGAGCGCCGTATGGGCCGCGCCGCCGCCCAGCAGCACCGCCGGCACGAAGCCGCCGCCCAGC
>CAXTJW010000419.1:0-3657 GCA_964244305.1 uncultured Acetobacteraceae bacterium | reverse complement strand
CCGCACCAACTGATCCGGGCCCCTCTGGCGAGGACGGCGGCATGGGCCGCTCAACCTTGCGATGTCGGATCGCCGCGCTCGCCGGGAACACCGGCCGGCCGTCGCCCGGGTCTGGCTCGCTGCACATCCATCGCGACATCCGGCTTTTCCGACATGGCGGCTTTAGCCAAGGAGCCGAGCCGATGGATGCTGCGCCGTTGAACGACCATAACGCGCCGGGGCCGGGATGACCGCCCTATTGGCCGACCCGAAGATATGGGCGAGCTTCTTCACGCTCGCCGTGCTGGAGATCGTGCTCGGCATCGACAACCTCGTCTTCCTCGCCTTGCTCGCCGGCCGATTGCCGGAGCACCAGCAGGCGCGGGCGCGGCGGCTTGGCCTGGCGCTGGCGTTGCTGATGCGGCTCGCTCTACTCGGGTCGATCTCCTGGCTGGTCCACCTGACCGATCCCGTTGTGACCGTGTTCGACCATGCCTTCTCCTGGCGCGACATCGTGCTGCTCGCGGGCGGCGGATTCCTGCTGTATAAGGGCACGCGCGAAATCCACCTGCGGGTCGAGGGCGAGGACGAAGGCGGCAGCACCCGCCCGGCCGCAGGCTTCGCCACCACGGTCGTGCAGATCATGCTGTTCGACATCGTGTTCTCGCTCGACAGCGTCATCACCGCCGTCGGCATTGCGGACGAGCTATGGGTCATGGTGGCGGCGATCGTCGTCGCGATGGCGCTGATGCTGGCCGCGAGCGGCCCGCTCGCCGCGTTCATCGACCGCAACGCCTCGGTCAAGATGCTGGCGTTGTCGTTCCTGCTGCTGATCGGCATGATGCTGGTGGCCGATGGCTTCGGGTTCCATGTGCCGCGTGGCTACGTGTATGGCGCGATGGGCTTCTCCGGGATGGTCGAAGCGCTGAATTTGATCGCGGCGCGCCGGCGCAAACCGCACGTGGCGAAGTTGAAGGAAACAAGAGCTATGAGCGTTTTGGAGGAACAGGAACGCCGTCCCGCGCAACGGCCGATCGAACGCGGCATCGAGGCCGTGCTATTCGGCAGCCGCTGGCTGATGGCGCCGATCTATCTGGGCCTTATCGGCGGCATGGTCGTGCTGCTGGCCAAGTTCGTGCAGTATCTTGTCGAGCTGGCCATGCATGTGCCGACCGCCACCGGCGACGACACGATCGTGGGCGTGCTGAAGCTGGTCGACCTATCGCTGATGGGTAGCCTGGTGCTGATGGTCATGTTCTCGGGCTATGAGAATTTCGTCTCCACGTTCGACAACGTGGCTCATGCCGACAAGCCGAGTTGGCTGGGGCGCATCGACTTCACGGACCTCAAGCTGAAGCTGATGGGCTCCATCGTCGCGATCTCGGCGATCAAGCTGCTCGAAAGCTTCATGAACGCGTCCACCCTCACCGATCGGGAGCTCGGCTGGAACGTGGGCATCCACATGGCTTTCGTGGTGTCTGCCCTGCTGCTTGCATTATCGGACCGGCTTTCGACGAAGGGCCACGACTAAGGCGCCGTCGGGTCGCGGCCCGCAGGCCGGGCCTGGCGGGGTTTCCGTTCCAGCGCCTCCGGCTCGGGGGCCATCTTCAGCGCAACCTGGAGCAGGGCAGCGCGGGACGAGACGTCCAGCCGCCGGTAGGCCCGCAGCAGGGCGTCCTCGTCGCCCGCTAGCAGGCCCAGGCTGCCCTGCTCCTCCTCCAGGTATTCGGGCGGCACCGGCGTATCCGGGTCGAGCCCCACGAGATAGGACACCGAGGTCGCCAAGGCCTCCGCCAGCTTGACCAGGCGCTGGCCGCGCGGCGGCGGCGCATTGCCGTCCAGCAGCCGGCTGATGAGGTCGGCCGGCAGCCCGCCGGCCCGCGCCGCCTGCTCCGGCGAGAGGCCGAGGCGGTCGAGCCGGCCCTGCACCCTTTGCGCAAACTCAGTCATGGCGTCCAAGCCCGAGCCTCCTTCTCTGCGCAACCTATCGCCGGGAGCGCCCGCGTGGGGACGGTTCCGGCCATGACTCACGGTCTACCACCTCGGCACGCCGCTGTTGCCGTAAACGCGTCGGCATCAGCCCCGGCTGGCGACCGCAACCCCGGTCGCGGCGACGGCCATGCCGGCGACCTGCAGCGCCGAAAGCTGCTCGCCGAACAGGGCGAAGGCCAGCACGGCCACCACTGGCGGCACCAAATAGAACAACGACGCGACCCCGGCCACGGCGCCACGCTTGATCAGCAGCAGCAACAGCGAGGTGGCGCCCAACGACAATCCGCCTACCGCCCAGGCCAGGCCGGTCCAGGCCTGCCAGCTCCCGTCGAAGCGCCAGGCCTCCGTCAGCGCCGCGAGCGGGATCGCGACCAGGGCCGCGCCGATGAACTGCACCGAAGCATTGGTGCGCAGGTCGGCCCTCGACGCCGTACGCTTCTGCCAGATCATGCCCAGGGTTTGTGCCAACGTTCCCGCACCGCACGCCAGCAATGGGACGATCAGGACACCGCCGGGCCCGGCGCGCAGTTGCGGCTGCAGCACCAGCAGCGCACCGGCGAAGCCAAGTCCAATCCCGGCCCGGCGGCGGACGCCCACCTGCTCGCCCAGCAACGGAAACGCCAGCGCCGCCGTCAGCAGCGGCTGCAATCCGGTGATCAATGCCGAGATGCCCGCCGGCAGGCCGTGCCGCACCGCCCAGAACACGCTGCCGAGGTAGATGCCCTGCATCAGCATTCCGGCGACCAGCGCATCGCGCCAGCCACGCAGCCCACGCGGCCAAGCGGCACGGGCGAAGGCGGCGATGGCCGCGAACGCCGACGCGCTGAGCACGAAGCGGCATACCAGGAAGGTGAAGGGATCGGCATGCGGCGCGACCAGCCGAGCCACGATGAAGCCGGTCGCCCAGATGGTCACGAACAATGCCGGCGTCGCCACGGCGGCAGTACCGGCGGGCGCTGTGGTCACTCCTTATGGATGGCGGAGGGGTGCTGGGCCAGCGGGGTCACGCCGATGGTCATGAACGGGAACAGCGGCAGGCCCGACAGGATGGTGTGCAGCTCGTCATGGTTTGCCACGTCGAACACACTGACGTTCGCGTATTGCCCGGCCACCCGCCACAGATGCCGCCACTTGCCCTCGCGCTGCAGCGCCTCGGCCTGCGCCTTCTCGGCGGCTTTGAGCCGGTCGAACGCGGCCGGGTCCATCTCGCGCGGCACGTGGACCTCCATTTGCACGTGATACAGCATCGTTCGGTCCTTATTGGCGCGCGTAAGCGCGGAGCTTGTCTGGGTCCAGCACGACGCCGATGCCGGGACCGGTGGGCAAATGGACATGGAAGTCCTCGAAGCGCAACGGCTCCGTCACCAGGTCGCCGACCAGGATCTGCGGCCCGAAGTGCTCGCAGCCCCAGGCCAGTTCCCGCAGCGTCGCGAACGCCTGCAGGTGGGCCGCAGCACCGACCGAACTCTCCAGCAAGCAGCCGCCATAAAGCGCGATCCCCGCTGCCTCCGCCACAGCGGCAACGCGTTTTAGCCCGAGCAGGCCGCCGTGCTTCACGAGCTTCAGCGACACGGCGTCGGCGGCGCCCGCTGCGCCGACCGCGAGCATGTCGTGCACGGTGAACACGCATTCGTCCGCCAGCAGCGGCGGCGTGCGCGGCCGGGCGCGCAGCCGGGCCATGGCGGC
>CAXTJW010000418.1:0-3678 GCA_964244305.1 uncultured Acetobacteraceae bacterium | reverse complement strand
CCGAGGCTGATGAAGCTGACGAGCAGCACGATGGCGAGCGCCTCCAGGAAGCTTTCCTGGAAATCGCCGATGTCGGCGGCGACGACCTCGGATTGGTCGTCGAGCCGGGTCATATGGACGCCGAGCGGCAGGGTCGGCTCGATGTCGGCCAGCCGCGCCGCGACTTGCTTGCCGAGGTCGAGGATGTTGCCGCCCGTTGCCATGCTGATGCCGAGGCCCAGCGCCGGATGGCCGCCGACGCGCATGGTGGAGGTCGGCGGATCGACGGTGGTGCGGCTGATGGCGGCGAAATCGCCCAGGCGGAGCAGGCGGCCATGCGCCTGGATCGGCAATGCCGCCAGCGTCGCGGGGCCGTCGAGCATGGGCCGGGTGCGGACGCGGATACGGTCGTGCGCGGTGTCGACGAAGCCGCTGGCGACGACGCTGTTCTCTTGCCGCACGGCGGTGAAAACGTCCTGCAAGGTCAGGCCGAGCTCGGCCAGCTTGCGGAAGGACGCCTCGATGATGATGCGCTCGTCCTGCTGGCCGAGCAGGATGACCTTGCCGACGCCGGCCACGCCGATCAGCTGCTCGCGCACATCCTCGGCGACGTGCTTCAGCTCGGGCAGGCTGAAGCCGTCAGCGGTGAGCGCGTATACTATCGAGTAGGTGTCGCCGAACTCGTCGTTGAAGTATGGGCCCTGGACGCCCTGCGGCAGCGTGTTGGCGATGTCGCCGATCTTCTTGCGCACCTGGTAGAACAGGTCCGGCACCTGGCGCGGTGGGGTATCGTCCCGCAACGAGACCGTCACTACGGAGTGGCCCGGCTGGGTCTGGCTCTGCGTGTAGTCCAGATGCGGCAGGTCTTCGAGCTTGCGTTCGATGCGGTCGGTCACCTCGCGCGCCATCTCGTCGGGCGCGGCGCCGGGCCAGTCGACGATGATGACCATCTGCTTGATGGTGAAGGCGGGGTCCTCGGCGCGCCCGAGCGACAGGTATGCCCAGGCCCCTGCGGCGGCCAGGGCGAGCATGGCGAACAGGGTCAGTGCCCGGTGCTGCAGCGCCCATGCGGACAAATTCAGGCTCTTCATCGCGCGGCCCCCACCCAAGCGGTGAGCGGCATGTCGGCGTCGATCTGCCGCACCCCGGCGGTCACGACCTGCTCGCCCGCGGCCAGCCCGGCGCGGATGAGCAGGCTGCCGTCGCCGCCATAGCCTGCAATCTCGACCGGGCGCAGCGCGGCGCGATGGGCGGCGGAGTCCAGGACCCAGACCGCGGCCTTGCCGTCTTGGTCGGTGAGCGCGCTGGCCGGCAGCACCGCGAGGGGCGGACTCGCGGCGCCGATGCTGACCGCGGCCGTCATGCCGAGCGCCACCAGGTTCGGCGGCGCATCGAGCACGGTCACCTTCACGGCGAAGGTCCGGCTGGCGGCATCGGCGAGCGCGCCGACCTCCCGCACCCGTCCGTGCAGCACGGTCTCCGGAAGTGCCCAAAGCCTGATGGTCGCATCGGGGGCGGCACGCAGCTCGGGCAGGCGGTTTTCCGGCACGTCGGCGACCACCTCGATCTCGGCGGTGTGGGCGACGGTGGCGACCGCCTGCCCGGAGACGACGACCTGGCCCACCTGGACCGGCAGCGCCGTGACGATCCCGTCGGCGTCGGCCGTCAATGCCCCATAGGCGCGCTGGTCCCTCGCGAGAGCCGATTGGCGCGCCGCCTGGACCACACGCGCATTCGCCATGCGCACGGCTGCGGTGCGCTTGTCGTATTCGGAAGGCAAATAGGCAGGGGAGGAGCGGCCGAGCTGATCATAGCGCCGGAGATCCGCCTGCGCATTGGCCGCATCCGCCGCGGCGCCTTCCAGCGCGGCCTCGGCGGCCTCCTTCGAGAACTGCAGGTCGGCCGGGTCGAGCTGCGCCAGGACCTGTCCGGCACGCACATGGTCACCGACCTCGACCGGGCGCGTCACGACCTTGCCGCCAACCCGGAACGCCAGATCGGCCTGGGTTCGCGCCTGGATCGTGCCCGATACGGTCAATACCGGGCGGACCTGGACGAGGGCGACCGTCTGCACCCGGACCGGCCGGGGCGGTTCGCCGGCGGCGGCGAGCACGAGGCTGCCTGCCGCGAGAAGCGGAGCGAGGAAGACGGGGCGGCGCAGCATGGCAACACCTCAGATAGGGTGAGTCACGTTAACTGAACGCCGTTCAGTTTACAAGCATCAGTTTAGGCAAGCCCAGCCATGGCCATGTCGATCACGCGCTCGATCAGCTGCCCGTGCGGGGTCTTGATGTGCTCCGCCTGATCCAGCAGCATCGCCGTGATGCCGTGCAGGCAGGCCCAGATTGCCTCCGCTTCGGGTTCGGCTGGGGCGGGGCGGAACAGCCCGGCCGCCATCATGTCCTCGATGCCGCTTTGTAGGATCGCGAACGAGTGATCCGCCGCCTGGATGGTGTCGCATGGATCGGGCTGGGCACGGCTGGCGGGCGACAGGAAGGTCACCCGGTAGGCGTCGGGACGCGCGAGGCCGAAATCGATGTAGGCACGCAGCCCGGCGCGGAAGCGGATCGGCAGCGCCGCATCGCTGCGCTGGCTGGCTTCCAGGACTTCGAGCAGCTCGGCGAAGGTCGCCTCGGCGATCGCCCGCAGGATCGCGTCCTTGTCGGGAAAATAGACGTAGAGCGCGGTGGTCGAGAAGCCCACAGCGGCGGCGATGCGCCGCATGGTCGCGTGGGCGACGCCTTCCTCAAGGAAGATGCGCGTCGCCGCCGAAAGGATTTCGCCACGCCGGCTGGCGCCCTGGCCGCGCGGTTTGCGGGTGCGTGGGCCTTGATGAGCGCTGGTTGACATGACTGAACGTCGTTTAGTTGCTGTTCGAACCGAAAGCAACGACTTCGCCGATCGATGAACGTTAGGAAATATGCGGCTGGCGCAGCAAAGTGCTTTAGCGTACCCATAAGCGGAACGACGCGCATTGCGGGGACAGCATGATCAAAGGATCGGACCTTCTGGTGGCCGCTCTCGAGAACGAGGGCGTCGACCGCATCTTCGGCGTGCCGGGCGAGGAGAACCTCGACGTTGTCGAGAGCCTGCGCACCTCGACGATCCAGCTCGTGCTGACCCGGCACGAGCAGGCGGCCGCGTTCATGGCCGCGACCCACGGGCGGCTGACCGGCCGGCCCGGCGTGTGCCTGACGACGCTCGGACCGGGCGCTTTGAACCTCACGACCGGGGCGGCCTATGCGCTGCTCGGCGCGATGCCGATGATCATGATCACCGGCCAAAAGGGCATCATGAGCAGCCGGCAGGCGCGGTTCCAGATCGTCGACGTCGTCAGCGCCATGAAGCCGCTCACCAAGCTGTCGCGTCAAATCGTCAGCGCCAGCTCCATCCCGACGCTCGTGCGCGACGCCTTCCGGATCGCGATGGAGGAGCGGCCCGGCCCGGTGCTGCTCGAACTGCCCGAAGACATCGCGGGCAGCAGCGCGCCGCATTTGCCGCCTATTCCGATCCACGCGATCGAGATGCCGGTGGCGCACCGGACGGCGCTGGACCGGGCGGCGGCGATGATCCTGCAGGCGCGGCGTCCGCTGATTATGCTTGGCGCCGCGGCGTCGCGGCCGCGCTCGACGGCGGGCCTGTCGGGCTTCGTGCGGCGGCTGCAGATCCCGTTCTTCACCACGCAGATGGGCAAGGGCA
>CAXTJW010000417.1:0-3685 GCA_964244305.1 uncultured Acetobacteraceae bacterium | reverse complement strand
GCCAGCAGCGCGATCAGCCAGAACAGCGGCTGGCTGGCGGTCAGCACGAACACGACGACGAGCGCCAGCAGCAATATGCCGAGGCCCAGGTTCAGCTGGTGCTGCCGGGCGAACAGGATCGGCGCGCCCTTCATGGTGCCCTGCAGCTTGGCGAAGGCAATGAGCGAGCCGGAGAAGGTGATAGCGCCGATCACCAGGCCGAGCGACATCTCTATCAACGACTGTGTATGGATCGCGCCGGGGATGCCGATGCCGAACGACTCCGGCGCATTCAAGGCGGACGCCGCCACGAATACCGCCGCGAGGCCGACCAGCGAGTGAAACGCCGCGACCAGCTGCGGCAGCGCCGTCATCTGGATGCGGCGCGCGACGACGATGCCGACCGCACCGCCGATCACGATGGCGACCGCGATCAGCACGAAGCCGGACCCGGCCATGCCGCGCTGCAGCAGCGTGGCGACGACGGCGATGCCCATGCCGGCCATACCGAACTGGTTGCCGCGCTGCGCGGTCACGGGGCTCGACAGCCCGCGCAGCGCCAGCACGAACAGCACGGCGGCGACGAGGTAGGCGAGTGAGGTCAGGGAGGCGCTCATGCTACTTGCGCACCGGCCGCTTGTTGGCCTGGAACATTCCCAGCATCCGCTGCGTCACGACGAAGCCGCCGAAGATGTTGATGCTCGCCAGCATGACGCCGAGGAAGCCGAACGCACGGGCCCAGACGCTGTCCGACAAGCCGACCGCCAGCATCGCGCCGACCACGATGACGGACGAGATCGCGTTGGTTACGCCCATCAGCGGCGAGTGCAATGCGGGCGTCACGTTCCAGACGACGTAGTAGCCGACGAAGCAGGCCAGCAGGAAGATCGCCAGCAGGAAGATGAATGGCTCGACCGCGGCCGCCGCCGGCTCGATGCCGGCACCCGCCTCGCGCAGTTGGTTGGCGAGCGCCACGGCGCGCTCGGCGATGCGGACCGCCTCGTCCGCATACAGGTTCGGGTTCATGAGGCCTCTCTATGCCGCGGTTGCGGGCTGAAATTGGGCGTGGACGGCCTGGCCGCCGCGGGTCAGCAGCACGCCGCGCACGATGTCATCGCTGTCGGGCAGCGCCGGCGCCTTGGCCGCCTTGTCCCAGAATGCCGTGAGGAACGTCAGGAGGTTGCGGGAATAGAGCGCGCTGGCGGCTACCGGAATGCGGCTTGGCCAGTTGGTCCAGCCCAGCACCTTCACGCCGTTCTTCGTCGTGCTGATTTCGCCCGGCACCGTCGCGGCGCAATTGCCGCCCGCCTCGGCCGCAAGGTCCACGATCACGCTGCCGGCCCGCATCGCGTCGACCATCGGCTGGCTCACGATCACGGGCGCCTTGCGGCCCATCACCAGGGCCGTGCAGATCACCATGTCGTTCTTCGCGATGGTCGTGGCCATCAGCTCGGCCTGTTTCTGGCGGAAGGCGTCGCTCATCTCCTTCGCATACGCGCCGGTCTGGCCCGCCGTCTCCTCGTCCTCGACGCCGACATAGGTCGCGCCGAGCGACTTGATCTCCTCCTTGGCCGCCGGGCGCACGTCGGTCGCGGACACGATCGCGCCCAGCCGCCGGGCCGTGGCGATCGCCTGCAGCCCGGCCACTCCGGCGCCGATCACGAACACCCGCGCCGGCGGCACCGTGCCCGCCGCGGTCATCATCATCGGGAAGCCGCGGTCGAACGCCGCCGCCCCCTCGATCACCGAACGGTAGCCGGCGAGGTTGGCCTGGCTGCTCAGTATATCCATGCCCTGCGCGCGGGTCGTGCGCGGCAGCAGTTCCATGGCGCAGGCGTCGATCCCGGCCGCCGCAAGCGCGGGCACCAGCGCCGGGTCGCTCAGCGCGCCGCTGGTCGCGACCAACAGAGCACCGCGCGGGATCATGGCCCGGATGTCCGGCCCCGGCATCTGCACGGCGAACACGATCTCCGCCCCGGCCAGTGCCGCGGCGGCATCCGGCACAATCTCGGCGCCGGCGGCCTGGTAATCCGCGTCACCGATCGCGCTCGTCTGGCCGGCACCGGCCTCGATGGCGACCGTCAGCCCCATTCCGACCAGTTTCTTGACCGTATCCGGCGTTGCGGCCACCCGTGTTTCCACGGCGGCTCGTTCCTTCAGCACCGCAAGGCGCATGCGTCCATCCCTCGTTCCCTCGCGCGCACCATGCCCCGCGCGCGCGGGTCGAAGCAAGACCCCTACAGGCTGGGCGGCACGCCGGCCTCCAGCAGCGCCGCCGCCTGCCGTGTCGCGACCGCCTCGGTGCTGAAATCGTCGATCAGCTCATGGAACAGCCGGAACCAGTTCACCTCCGCACGCAGTCGGGTGAACACGCTGCCCAGGCCGAGCGCCGAGCGGTCCATCAGCACGAACTCCCGCGGCGGGCGCACGCCGCCGACTTGCTTGAGGCCCTTGTGCACCTCTTCCGCCACGCTGCGGCCGTACTGCGGATCGTCGTTGTCCTGGATTTTCCGCACGCGGTCCTGCAGCAGCGGCTCGTAGACGAAGCCGGCCCACTGATTGAGGTTGGCGATCTGCTCCTTGCTCAGGTTCTCGAACCCCCAGCCCTCGTAGGCGTGGTGCGCCTTCTCGACGTCGCCGTCGCGGATCGCCTCATAGAGGTCGATGACGCCGCGCACGAACTTCGGCGGGAACACGCGGATCGCCCCGAAATCGAGCAAATTGAGGCCTTCGTCCTCCCGCACCTGGTAGTTGCCGAGATGCGGGTCGCCATGGATCACGCCGTAGCGGTAGAACGGAATATACCAGCCGCGGAACAGCGCCGTCGCAATGTGGTTGCGCACCTCCAGCGGCGGCTCCTCGTCGATGCGCTGCTGCATCGGCGTGCCCGCGAGCCATGTCATCGTCAGCAGCCGCTTGGTCGTATAGCCCTCAATCGCGGTCGGCACAGTGACGAGCGGCTCGTCTTTCAGCATCGCCTTATACAGCCGCATCTGCGACGCCTCGCGCAGATAGTCGAGCTCTTCGCGCAGCCTTTCGGCGATCTCGGTGTAGACGTCGTCGACCTGGATCGACTGGTCGATGCGCTTGAACACGTTCATCGCCAGCCGCAGCTGCCGCAGGTCGGCGTCGACCGTGCTCGGCATGTCCGGATACTGCAGCTTGCACGCGACGTCCGTGCCGTCCGGCAGGGTCGCGCGATGCACCTGCCCCAGGCTCGCGGCGGCAGCGGCGTCCTGGCCGAAGCTCGTGAACTTGCTTTGCCAGTCCGGTCCCAGCTCGCCGGCCATGCGGCGGCGCACGAACGACCAGCCCATGGCCGGGGCGTTGGCCTGCAGCTGCGCAAGCTCCTGCGCATACTCGTCCGGCAGCGCGTCCGGGATGGTGGAAAGAATCTGGGCCACCTTCATCAGCGGACCCTTCAGCCCGCCGAGAATGCTTTTCAGGTCCTCGGCATGCGAGGCGCGGTCGGTCTTGAAACCGAATACCCGCTCGCCCGCCACCCGCGCGGCGATGCCCCCCACCGCGCCGGAGGTCTTGGCGAAACGTCGGAGTTCGCCAAACAAATTAGGACGATTCGTATCGACCATCAGGCGGTCTCCAGCTCGTCGATGAAGCCGCTGATGATGTCGAGCCCCCGGCGCCAAAACGCCGGGTCGGACGCATCGAGGCCGAACGGCGCCAGCAGCTCCTTGTGCCGCTTGGT
>CAXTJW010000416.1:0-3688 GCA_964244305.1 uncultured Acetobacteraceae bacterium | reverse complement strand
CCGCGGGCACTCCAATCAAAAGTCTGCAGCGTCTACCATTCCGCCACGCCCACACACGGCCGCAGCATAGCACAGCCCATGGCGGGGTCGCCAAGATGCGGCGCTGATCCGTTATGCCTTTCCCGCCGCATGGCGGCTGCGACTGTACCACCACGCCCCGCGACGAAGGCTTTAGCTCTCAAGCAGCTCCTTCAGCTTCGCATCGATGAAGGCGACGTCGACCGGGTTGGTGCCGGGGCCGCCAGCGAAGTGCCCCCAGACCGAGGGGATCGTGATCAGGCGGGCGTTCGGCATATGGGCCACCTCGAACTCGCTGTCCTCGGGCGGGAAATACAGGTCGGTCTGCCCCGGCATCACGAAGGCCTTCGCCTTGATCGCGCCAAGCGCCCGGCGGAAATCGCCACCATACATCTCGTTGGCGCTGATATCGCCGTTTTGCCACGTCCAAAGCATGGCCAGCAGGTTGTTGGCGTCGCGTTGCAGGAACAAACCCTCCCAGAACGCCACCATGAAATCCTCCAGCGAGGAAAAGCCGAGCGTCTTGATGTCCAGCTCCTGCCGGTAGAACGCCTGCGAGAAGCCCCAGCCGGCATACACCCGGCCCATCGCGCGCAGCCCGGTATCCGGCTTGCCCTTATACCAACCGCCCGCGAATGCCACGTCGGCGGTCAGCGCGGCCTTCACGCCCTCGAGAAAGACGATGTTATGCCGCGAGCACTTGGCCGAGCCGCAGAATGGGGCGATGCGCTCGACCATGTCGGGAAACAGCGCGCCCCAATGGAACGTCTGCAGCGCGCCCATCGACCAGCCGACCACCAGGCGCACCTGCTCGATGCCGAACTTCTCGGTGACCAAACGGTGCTGCAGGCGCACGTTGTCGGCCGCGGTGACATGCGGGAAGCGTGGGCCGTTATACGGCTCCGGCGTATTGCTGGGCGACGACGACAACCCGTTGCCCAGCATGTTCGGGATGATGATGAAGTATTTGGCCGGGTCGAGCGCCATGCCCGGCCCGACCAGCCATTCGTTCTCGTAGTGCTGACCGGAATACCATGTCGGGTAGACGACAACGTTGTCCTTCGCCGTGTTCAGGGTGCCGAAGGTTTTGAAGGCGAGCTTGCAATCCCGGATGGTTGCGCCGCTCTGCAGCACGACGCTGCCAGCCTCGAAGATTTCGTAATCCATATTATGAAGCCTCTCGCTACTGCCTAGTCTTACGCTGTTTGGACGGCCCGCTTGCTGGCCATGGACAGCACCCAATAGGCGACGCCGCCGACGACCATGGAGCACAGCGCCGTCGAGAATTGCGGGACGGCCTGCTCCACCACGAGCCCTACGGCCGAGCCGATCGCCCAGGCGACGAACGCCGACTGCCGGAAGTCCGCATCGACCTTCGCGCCGGGCCGGGTCAGGTATTGGTCGACGAGGATGATCGCGCCGATCGGCGGCACCAACACGCCGAGCAGGCTGAGCCATTGGATGAAAAATGCCCAGACATTGCTGGCGGCGATCACGATGCCGATGACGCCGAGCGCGACCGCGGCAGTGCGCATGCGGGTTCCGGTGATGCGCGACCATCCGGTGGCCGAGTTATACAGGCAATGCGAGCAGACCGAGCCAAGATTGAGGTAGAGGAACACGAACGCCAGCACACTCAGCCAGCCCAGGCCTGCGTGGTTCATGTAGCCGAACATGTTGTCGGACCCGAACGGGTTGGCGTTCGGCACCGCCAGCGCCGCCGTCATGACGCCGCCGACCAGCATGGCGACCATGTTGGCAAACGGAAACGCGCTGAAGGTAGCGAGCAAGGAGTCGCGCGGCGTTCGCGCCCATCGGTTGAAGTCCGCCGTCACGGTGCCGGCGTCGATGAACAATGCGATCACCACGGTCAGGCCCACCCCCATGGACATGCTGGCGACGCCGTTGTTGCCGGGATAGGCGATGATGGCGTCCCAACTGGTGCGGCTTGCCGCGTCCGCCGCGACCCACAAGCCGAGCACCAGAAAGAGCGGGATGGACACCAGCCCGATATAATGCAGCCCGCGCACGCCGACGAAGGTGATGCCGATGTAGAGCAGCCCGGCAATCACGGTCATCAGCACATAGCTGAGGCCGTAGGTGCCGCTGACCAGCGCGCCGGTGATCCCGGTCTGCACGGCATACCAGCCCAACAGCAACGTCGACAGCAGGCCGGATGCGAGCACGTAGCCTTTACGGCCGAACACGACGCTGGCCAGCAGCGCAAAGTTCACGCCGCTTCGGGTTCCGAGCAGTCCAAGCGCGCCGACGTAGGCGAGCATGACAAGGTTGCCGATCAGCATCGCCGTCACGGCGCGGGAGAACCCCATGCCAAGCACGAGGATCGAGCCTGTCATGGCGCCGGTGATGATCATCGGGAAGCCGGCCCATACCAGCGTCACCGAAAACAGGCTGCGGCGTGCAATGAGCGGAACAGGTTCATGCTCGTATTCGCTGCCGAACAGGTGATCGGCCTGATCTTCCGCCATGGCGGATTGGGAGGGCTGATGAGTCGCTTCGGCCATTTTTGCTCTCCATCTACGTCATCGCCATACGCGCGCGGCTTTAGTGACTGATCATCCAGGGTCTCGCGGCCGGGAAGCTCTTTGGCTGAACCGCCTCGGCCGACAGGGTCCGGCTGCGCGGCTTGCAGCAGCCGCAACTCGCGGGGTGCCTGCCGCGCGACTGCGCCGGGGCGTTGGCGCTGCGTTCGTTGGTCGCGAACGCCTGCCGCCGGCCGGCGTCCATGCCGGCCAGCCGCGGCGCCGAGAGCATCACCCGTGGCGCCGCCTCGCCGCACCCGGCGCAGGGTTGCGGCGCCTGGAACTCCGCCATCGGCCGGATCGCCTCGAACGGGCCGCAGCTCGCGCAGTCGTATTCATAGGTCGGCATGGCGGCCTCACAAATCGGGCGCGAGCGGCATGTCCACCCCGCCCTTGATGCCGCCGCTCGGCCCGTCGGCGCCGGGGTTGATGTCGAAGTCGAAAATCTCGGTCGGCAGCCACAGGGTCGCGCAGGAGTTCGGGATGTCGACGACGCCGCTGATGTGTCCCTGCACCGGGGCGGTGCCCAGGATCGAGTACGCCTGCGCGCCGGAGTAGCCGAACTTCTTCATATACTCGATCGCGTTCAGGCAGGCCTGGCGATAGGCGACGTTCACGTCGAGGTAGTGCTGCTCGCCCGCCTCGTCGACCGAGATGCCCTCGAAGATCAGGTAGTCGCTATAGGCTGGCTTGATCACGCTCGGCTTGAAGATCGGGTTCTTGATGCCGTATTTCGCCATGCCGCCCTTGATCAGCTCGACCTTCAGGTGAATCCAGCCCGGCATCTCGATGGCGCCGCAGAAGGTGATCTCGCCGTCGCCCTGGCTGAAATGCAGGTCGCCCATCGAGAGGCCGGCGCCGGGCACATAGACGGGGAAGTACACCTTGGCGCCGCGCGACAGGTCCTTGATGTCGCAGTTGCCGCCATGCTCGCGCGGCGGCACGGTGCGGGCGCCGGTCGCGGCGGCGGCGGCCTTCGCCTCGCCCTTCAGCCGGCCCATATGCGCGGTCGGCGCGAACGGCGCGTTGGCCAGCGGCGGCACGCGGCCGGGGTTGGTGGCGATCAGCCCGGTCTCCCGCCGGTTCCAGGTGTCCAGCAGCTTCGGGTCCGGCAGGCAGCCGATCAG
>CAXTJW010000415.1:0-3694 GCA_964244305.1 uncultured Acetobacteraceae bacterium | reverse complement strand
CCTTCAGGCTTCGAAAGTAAGCGCTGCCAGGCCGCTGGGAGTGACGCGTCGCCGTCTCACGAGCCTGACCAGATTGGCAGCCCATCCCACGTCGTCGTCCCGGATCCCATGCTGTCCGGTCACGACAGGCTGCGACCTCGCTCTGCTCCGCTCATGACCGCTCGCGTGCATCCGCCGTGATCCCTGACTGGATGCGGCCGGTCGTGATCGTCGGTGCGGTCGTCGTTCTGCTCGGCCTGAACGCGCGGGAGTTCAAGGCGAAGCGCCGCGCGCTCGATGCGCAGTTCCCCGCCAGGCCGGATGACGGATCGGCGCTCCAGCTTGCGCGGCAGCAAGCCAAGCAGGCGCAGACGAACGAGCAGTTGCTGCATATGATCCACACCATGCTGGCCGCGATCCTTGCGGCCGTGCTCTGGCGATAGGGAGGACCCGGCGATGAAAGTCATCGTGTTCGGCAGCACGGGCGGCACCGGCCGGGCGGCACTGCGCGCGTTGGCGGCGGCCGGACACCAGGCCACCGCATTCGCCCGCGACCCGGCCAAGCTGTCCGGAATCGCTTCCATCAAAACGGTGCGGGGCGACGTCATGCAGCCGGCCGACGTCGCCGGCGCGGTGCCGGGTCATGACATGGTGGTCGTGAGCCTCGGGAACTCGCAGAACCCGTTCGCCATGATGCTCGGTGCCCAGCGCACGACCGCGCCCAACGTCTGCGAGGCCGGCACGCGCCATATCGTCAGCACCATGCAGGCCGCCGCCATCGAGCGCCTGGTGGTCGTGACCGCATTCGGCATCGGCGACACGCGCAGCCGCCTCCCGTTCGCGTTCAAGCTGTTCTACCGGATCGTTTTGCGCGAGCACATGGCCGACAAGGAAAAGCAGGAAGCACTGGTCAAGGCGTCCGGCCTCGACTGGACGCTCGTGCAGCCGGTCGGCCTGACCGATGGACCGGCAACGGGCACCTGGCTCGCCGACACGGGCGGCACGATCCGGCGCCAGCAGATCAGCCGTGCCGACGTCGCGGCATTCCTGGTCACCCTGGTCGACGGCGACCCCTGTTCGCGCTCGACCGTCGCCCTGTCCGGCTGAGACAGGCATCGGCGATGCCGTCGTGGCCGAAGGGCGCCGTTTAGGCCATCCCTTGGCCGGATCGCGAGCTGGGCCGAAACGGCCGGGTTGCCGAGCGACACCACCTTGAGCGACATGGCCAGCGGGCAGGCTCTCACGCGCTCGCGCTTGCATTTGGTGCGCCAAGACCGACCATCGCGGCGCTCAGGTCCCATAGCCGGGCCGCGCGCGCCTCGTTGTTCGCCTTGGCAGACAGGCTCTGTGCAAAGGCCTCAGCCCCCTCGCGCTGCCGGTTGCCCCAGCTCCAATGCACGCCGGACTGCTCGAACCCCGGCTCCGTGACCACCTGCGCCACCCGCTCGCCCGCCAGCGGCTGCGACACATAGCCCTTGGTGATGTTCTTCTGGAACCACGGGAACACCCGCCGGAACAGCTTGGGCGCATCGCGGAACAGCGCGGTCTCGGCGACGCAGCCCGGATAGAGCGTGCTGAACACCACGCCCGTGTGGTCGCGGTAACGGCGGTGGAATTCCCGGCTCGTGATCATGTTGCACAGCTTGCTGTCCTTGTAGGCCTTGCCGGCCTTGAACGCCCGGCCGTCGATCATCGACACCGGCATCCGGAACCCGGCCTCCAACCCCTGCAGCTCGCCTAAATCGGCCGGCGCGGGGATCGGCACCTTGCCCCCGAACTCCTCGGAGTTGGCCGTCACGGTGCCGAGCGTCACCAACCGCGGCGCCTGGCCGCCCAAGGGTTGCAGGCGGGGCAGCAGCAGGTGGCTCAGCAGGAAATGTCCGAGATGGTTGGTGGCGACGCTGATCTCGTAGCCTTCCGGCGAGCGCGCCGGCTCTTTCAGCAGGGGCAGGTAGACAGCCGCGTTGCACACCAGCGCATGCAACGGCAGGCCGGTCGCGCAGAAGGCATCGACGAAGTGGCGGACGCTGGCCTGTGAGCCAAGGTCGATCCGCAGCCGGGAGATGCTGGCAGGCGCTATGCCCAGGCCGGCCGCTGCCGCCTCAGCCTTCGCCAGGTCACGGCAGGCCATCACCACGTGCCAGCCACGATCCACCAGCGCCTTCGTGGCATGCAGGCCGACGCCCGACGAAGCGCCGGTCACGATGACGGTCGGTGTCCCCTGTGGCGCCATACGGCTCCTCCTCTCCTGCCCGGCGCGGGTCGCTACCTCAGCATGCGCCGAACGTCAGCCGGGCGCCGGGCCATGAAGTGATGATTCAGCACGGCGCCGAGGTGCATGGCAATGACCCCATAGAACAGCACCGGCAGGATCTGGTTGTGCAGCACGGCCCACACCGACCCGCTGCCCGAACCCGTCCCGGCCGAGAGCGGAGCCATCCAGCCAAAGATCTCAAGCGGCCCGCCTTGCGATACGCTCAGCAACAGGCCGGTGACCGGCAACCCGAGGATCAGCGCATACAGCACCGGGTGCAAGGCGCCGGCCAGCCGCCGCTCCCACGGCCTCAGGTCGGCCGGCAGCGGCGGCGGCGGGCTGCGGCCCAGCCAGGCAAGGCGCAGCAGCACGAGGGCCAGGACGGTGACGCCCAGCGTCTGGTGCACCGCCACGAACATGGCGCGGTCGGAGGAACCCGCCGGCAGGACGGACATGAACAGCCCCATCGGCACCAGGCAGAGGATGAGCGTCGCCGATGCCCAGTGGGCATAACGCGACACGAGCCCAAACGTGTTGCCTGTGTTCCGCAACGGCACGGGCGCGGTCATGGGACGCCTCGCCTGCTGCCATGCCGCCCATAGCAGGAACAGCACGGCCGCTGAAGCGATGGCAGCCTGAACATTAAGCAGAAGCGGCCCGGCCCCTCCCATTCCCGCTGGCAGGGCGGCAAACGTGCCATCAAGGTCGGCCAGGATGATCGAGAGGACGATGAAGGCAAGCCCTATGGCCGCGAGCAGCGTCCCTCCGGCCCGGACGAACCGGTTGGCATGGTTGAGCGTGGAGGCGAGGGCTACGGCGAGGACGAGGTATTGCGCGGTCATGCCTGACGCTTTGCAGACGGTCCCGGTTCGGTCTTGCCGGTCGTTGCCTTGTTCCCGATCGGAAGGCCGATCCAGCCCGGCGCTTTCCCCATGTATCGCCGGGCGGCAAGACCCACCAAGTACAGCAATGCCGGTATGGCAAACAGCACCACCACCGTGACGGTCACAAGTTGCAGCATCATCGCCTCGATTTCTGACCCAGAAGCAGCGCCTTCCAGACAGCGCCGACTGTGCACGAAAGTGGGCGCCCGCTTCGGTTTGCCCAGCCTGGGCCGGCTACATTGGACTTGCTGCTGTGAGAGCGCCGATGCCATAGCGGCGCAGCTTCACATACAGGCTTTGCCGGCTCAGCCCCAGCATCTCCGCCGCTGCAGCCCGGTTGTCGTTGGTCAGCTCCAGCGCTGCCTCGATCGCCAGACGCTCGATCACCTCGGTCGACTCCTGCACCAGGTCCTTCAGGGACACGCGGCCGATCAGTTCCGTCAGCTGCTCGACCGAGCGTGAAAGCGGCCTGCCGGCCAGAGTGGCGGAGCCAGTCCCCACTTGGCTGGCCTGTTGTCCCATGTTGGCCCAGTGACCGCGAAGCTGTGCGATTTGGTCATCTGGCATCAATTATTGA
>CAXTJW010000414.1:0-3698 GCA_964244305.1 uncultured Acetobacteraceae bacterium | reverse complement strand
AGGCCCAAGGCGCCGAGCTGGTCCTCCTGGCCCTCGCGGTAGCGCTGGCGCAGTTCGCCGCGCTTGCCGTGGAACACGGCGCGGGCGAGCTGGTGCCGACCCTCGCCACGGTTCTACTGGACCAGGATGCGGCGCCGGTAGGCTTCGTCGTCGATGTAGGACAGTAGGTAAAGGCTTTTGACCACCCGGCCCCACTCTTCCAGCGCGCGGGCCAGCTTGGTCGGGCGGTCGTTGGTTTGCAGTGTGCGGATCAGCCCGGCGGCCTGCACGGTGCCGAGTTTGAGCGAGCCGGCCAGGCGCAGCAGGTCGTCCCAGTTCTGGACGACGAGCGGCATACGCACCCGGTGCCGGGCCAGGCCGTCCAGGGCGCCGTAGTCGGCCTTAGGGTCCACGCGCCAGAAGCGCGTGCCGCCGATGTCGGCCAGACGCGGGCTGAACTGGTAGCCAAGTAGATGGAAGGTCCCAAATATCACGTCGGTGTAGGCGCCAGTGTCGGTCATCACCTCCGTCGGCTGGAGCGCGGTTTCCTGCTCCAGCAGCACGGACAGCAGCGCCAGGCTGTCGCGCAGGGTGCCGGCACGACGATGCCGCCCCGCCCGGTGAACTGGTCGGACGTCAGGTTGTAGTAGGTGATGCCGCGTTCCTGGCCGAAGTAGCGTGGGTTCGGCCCGGAGTGGATCGTCCGCACGGGCACGACGAAGCGCAGCCCGTCTGCCGAGGCCACGTCGCCGCCGCCCCACGCGCGGGCAAGCGGGATGGCGGCCTGGGCCGAGACCAGGGTGGCATTGGAACGGACGAGCGTGTCCGCCCGGATGTAGTTCTGCTGCACCCAGCTCAGCCGCGAGCGGCGCAGCGCCGGCGTGTCCAGCCGGATCAACGGCTCTAATCCGGTGTTGCAGGCTTCGGCCAGCAGCACGGCGCAGATGCTGGTGGCCAGGTCGCCCGCGCAGGCACCGCGCTCGCTGGCATGGGTGAACTCGGCCGCGAAGCCGGTGCGGGCGTGCATCTCCAGCAGGATTTCAGGCAGGTCCACCCGCGGCATCCGCGCGGCAGCAGCGGCCCGGAGCGCAACCAGGCTGGCCGGCTCGTCCAGCTTGTCGAGGGCGGACAGGGACAGCGCCGCCGTGCCGTCCGCCGCCGTCTCGATCCGCACGCTGGCGTTTCCGGGCAGCCGGACGGCGGTGGCGCGGTAAGCAGCGTCGAGCCGTTCGGCCATGCGCGCGACCTCCTCGGGGCCGGACGCGGACACGCCGAGTGACCGGCACACGGCGGGGCGGGCCGACTCCCAGGCGGCGCCGTCCGGCAGCCCCGCGCGGGGGTCGGCGTAGCGCAAGCTGGGCGGCGCGCATCCGGTCCACCACGCACAACGTCCAGGCTTTCGGGTCCACAGCGCCGTCGCGGATCACGCGCCCCAGCCAGCCCGGCGGCACGAACTCGACCGGCAGCCTGGCCGGGCTGCTATCGCCTCTCCGCAGGTGGTGCAGGGGAGCCAGCAGGGGCTTGGCGGCCGGCGCGGCGCCGAGCTGGGCGACGGGCGCCAGACCCGGCAGGAAGCGGCAGACGCGGCTGTGCTGCGCCATCAGCTCGTCGAAGTAGGGGTCGTCCGGCGGCCGGGCCAGCGCGTCCACCCGCGCCATCGCCGCCTCGATCACCTCGCGCGGCACCGCGCGAACGCCGCCGCGCGCGGGTTGCCCTCGCCCTGCTCCAGCAGCACGCCCCAGCCCTGGCCCAGGGTCAGCGCTGCGGCATCGAGGTCGCGCAGGCCCCGCATCCGCGCCTCGCAGCCGGCCTTCTGGGCATCCGCGAAGATCTGGGTCACCACGATGTCGAACAGGTCCAGCACATCGTCCTGCGCCGTCGCTTCCAGTTTGCGGATGGAGGCGATCAGGGTCGCCAGCCGCCGGTCGTCCGGCAGGCGGGCGACCGCCGACGCCTTGGCCGCCCCGGCGAACCGCGCCAGGGCCAGCACGCGCGTGCGCGGCAGCCGGTCCGTGCGAGGCAGCCCGGCCGCCAGCAGCCGCACCTCGTCGAGCCTGGCCACGGCGCGGGCCAGCTCCGCCGTGCTTTGCAGCACCGGGCCGTCGCGCAGGCGGTCCAGCGGGCTTTGCCGCTTGCCGTCAGGCGTCACGAGCAAGGCTTCTAGCCGCTCTGTATGGTCGGCCGTGATGCCCATTAGCATTTGCCGCCACAGCCGCTGCGCCGCCCCGGCGCGCACGCGGGCGATGCTGCGCTCCAAGGTGGTCACGCCGGGCAGCAGCACCTTGTGGGCGATCAGCCAGGCGGTGGCGCGGTCGAACAGGGTGCTGGGCCGGTCCGAGCCGGTCCAGCACAGGGCGTAGAGCCAGCGGTTGAGCCGGAACTGCACAAAGGGTTCGGAGAAGGCCCGGCAGCCGTAGCGATCCCGGATTTCGGTCGGGTGCCGGCCGCGCCATTCGGAGTCTGCATACTCCGCCAGCAGCCCGTCGGCTTGAATGCCGAGCTGGCCAGCCATGAACGCGACGGCCTGGGCCGGTACGTCCGCGGGCTGCTCCAGGAAGGTGCCCAGGAACCGGACGGTGCCGAGCTGGACGGCGAAGCCCAGCCGCATGTGCGCGCCGCGGCGGCCGGCCACGAAGGCGCGGTCGGCATCGTCGAGGTGGAAGTAGCGGGCCAACTGCTCGGGGGCGGGTTCGCCGGCGTAGCGGCCGTAATGCCGCTCTTGCTCCTCATTCAGGAAGGAAACGGGCACAGGCGGTCTTTGCTAGGCTGCCTGGTGTCAGCTTCGTAGGTCAAGCTGGGCTGGCTGTGACTTTGGCGAGTTCGCGGTAAAGGGTGGCGCGATGCACCTTGAGCAGCCGGCCGACCTCGCGCACGGGCTTGCCCTCCTCCACCAGCTTGCGTCCGAGCGCCGCCTGGTCGGGCGCTAGCGCTGGGGGACGGCCGAACCGCACGCCTTTCTGCTGCGCCGCGACCCGCCCGGCGCTGGTGCGGCCCAGGATCAAAGCCCGTTCGAACTCGGCGATGCCAGCGAACACGGTCAGCACCATACGGCCGGCGGGGCTGGTCGTGTCGGCCCAAGGCTCGGCCAGACTGCGCAGGCCAGCGTCGGCGTCACGGAGGCGCTCGGCCACATCCAGCAGGTCGCGCGTGGAGCGGGCCAGGCGGTCCAGCCGGGTGACGACAAGCACGTCGTCGTCCCGCACTTGGTCGAGCAACCGGGCCAGCTCGGGCCGGTTGCGCTGGGCGCCGGACAGCTTCCCCTTGTACAATCGCCGGCAGCCCGCCGCGCGCAACGCCCGGCGCTGGAGTGCGAGGTCCTGGTCGTCGGTGCTGACGCGGGCGTAGCCGAGGAGCATGGAGCCGTCGCGGAAGTTGTCGCGGAACATCGTTAGAGCGTGTGAAAACTCTGTGCCGTAACGGCAACGGGCATCAATCGAATTAAGCGCCAGTCTGCTGCGACCTGTCGTTTCAAGCAACCGGACCGGATCGCAATTATTGTACGTCACCATCGAGAGCGAGCGAGTTTTCACACGGTCTGTCGTGATTGTGCGACATAGATTTGATACAGGAAAGTGCCCGGCCTGCCTGGGGCGCAGCGCCGGTCACGGAATTCCTGAGTTCCGCGACGGATCAAGCTTGGGCACGAGGCGCGTCAGCTCACTCAGCGCAAATTTTGCCAGGCTCTCCTTTGCGGAGATACGCAACACCCCCGGGCAGGA
>CAXTJW010000413.1:0-3724 GCA_964244305.1 uncultured Acetobacteraceae bacterium | reverse complement strand
GCGGACGCCGTCATTGCCGGGCAGCAGCGCAGCCGCCTGCTCGCCGAGGCGATCGCCACTCTGCCCGACCGCCAGCGCACCGCGCTTACCCTCACCTACGGCAAGGGCTGGTCCGGCCAGGACGCCGCGCAGGCGCTTCAGGTGTCGACCCGCGCGCTGGAGGGGCTGCTGCACCGGGGCCGCAAGGTGCTCCGCGCCTATCTGGAGGCGCGCGACGCATGATCTGGATGACGCCCCGGCGGCTGGACTGGGCAATGCGGCTGTACGGCACCGAGCTGACGGCCTGGCCTGCGGCCGAACGGGAGGCCGCGCTTTCGCTGCTGCGCAACTGCGACCATGCACGGCAGATCGTTGCGGCTGCCCTGGCACAGGAGGACGCGCCGCCGTCGGACGCGGCGCTGCTCGCCACCATGGAGCGGCGGCTCGGGCGGCGTCTGGCTGCGCCTGCCCCGGCCGCTCCCGCCATGCGGTGGGGCGCGCTGGCTGCCTGCGCGTTGGCCGGGCTCTATTTGGGCGTCGCAAACGTCGCTCCGGAGCAGCCGGATCTTTTGGCAGCGGTGCAGTCCATCGTCATCGAAGCGGCGTTGTGACGGGCGACGCCGGGTGATGATCACACTACGCGAACCCTGGCGCACCAGGCTGTTATGGCTGTCCGTCGCCGGCAACCTGTTCAGCGCGACGCTGATCGGCGCCCATATCGCGACGGACCGGGGTGCGGGCCCACCGGGGCTTGCGGGCGCGGCGGAGCGGATGGCGCATGATCTGCCGAAGGCCGACGCAGCCCGTTTCCGCGCTACGCTTGACCGCGAGCGCCCATGGTACGACATGGCCCGGCGCCGCATGGCCGACGCGCGCGCCGACATGGCCCGCAGCATCGGCCAGACCCCCTACGACGAGGCCGCCGTACGCGAACGGATGTTGATCTTCCAAGCGCGCTGGGCGGAGACCTCGAGCCGGTTCGGCGAGAGCCTGCTGACCGCGATCGGCACTCTCTCCCCCGAGGGCCGCGCCAAGCTCGCCGAGACCGCGCAAGCCTCGAGCCCGCGATGACGCCCTGCCGCGGCGTTGCCCTGGCCAGCGTAGCGCTGGCGCAGGCGATGTTGGCTGGATGCAACCTCGGCCCGTTCTACCAGCGTCCGGCGCTGGACATCCCGCCCGCATTCGTCGCCACGGCGGACACTGCGGCGGCGGCTTGGCCGTCCGACGAGTGGTGGCGCAATTTCCGGTCGCCAGAACTCGATGGGCTGATCGCCAGCGCCCGGGCCTACAACAACGACCTTGCCGCCGCAGTCGCTCGCGTCGTTCAGGCCGACGCGCAGGTGCGGATCAGCGGCGCGCCATTGCTGCCGGCACTGAACGCCAATGCCAGCGGCGACTACCAGCGCATCGGACTGTCTGGCAGCCGGACCGGCACGTCGAGCTTCTCGATCGACCCGGCCACGGGCAGCGCCGTCGCCGGGGCGGGCAAGACGCAGCGATACGTCGACAGCCGAACCTATAGCGGGACGCTGCAGGTCTCGTACGACCTGGATTTCTGGGGCCGCAACCGCGCGCTGGCACAGTCCGCGCAGGCCAGCGCGGTCGCGACCCGGTTCGACCAGGTGACGGTCGCGCTGACGGTCGTGACCTCGGTCGCCAACACCTATTTCCAGGTGCTCGCGGCGCAGGACCGGCTGGCGACCGCTCAGCGCAACCTGCGCGACTCCGAGCGTATCCTGGGCGCATTCCGCGCCCGGCTGAGCGTCGGGACCGCCAATGCGCTCGACGTGGCGCAGCAGGAGTCGCTGACGGCCGCGCAACGGGCCAACTTGCCGGGCCTGCAGAACCAGGTCGAGCAGCAGCAGATTGCGCTCGGTATCCTGACTGGCATTCCGCCGGAGCGGCTGAAGGTAGCCGGCGGATCGTTGGATAAATTGCCGTTGCCGCTGGTGGCGCCGGGCCTGCCGAGCGAGCTGCTGGCGCGCCGCCCGGACGTCGCCAATGCGGAGGCGCAGCTCGTCGCCGAGAACGCCAACATCCGTGCCGCCCGCGCCGCGTTCTTTCCCAGCGTGCAGCTTACGGCGTCGGGCGGGCTGACGAGCACCGTGCTGGCCACCATCACCGGTCCCGGCACCTTGGTGGCGCAGCTTGCCGGGAACGTCACGCAGACCATCTTTGACAACGGGCTGCTGCGTGGGCAGTTCGACCAGGCGAAGGGCCGCTACGACGAGCTGCTGGCCGACTATCGCCGGACGGTGCTGCAGAGCTTTACGGATGTAGAACAATCGCTGGCGGCGCGGCGCTATGCGACCGAACAGGAAATACTCGAGCGGCAGGCCGTTGCGGTGGCGCAGCGGGCGGCTGATATCGCGCAGGCACAGCTTCAGGCAGGGACCATCGACATCGTCACATCGCTCAACACGCAGGTCACTCTGTATAACGACCTCGACCTGCTCAGCCAGATCCGGTTGGCGGAGTTCCAGGCCTTGGTGAACCTGTACAAGGCATTGGGCGGCGGCTGGGAGCAGCCCGCCGGGGCGATCCTATGAAGCGCCTGCTCCTGATCTTGATCCTGCTGGGCGCTGCCGGCGGCGGCGCATACTACTATTGGTACCGGACGGCACCAGCGGCTGAGCAGGCGAGCGCCGGAGCTGGGCGTGGAACCGGGCGGCGCGGCGGCGGCGCTGGTGTCGATGCCTCCCCCATCCCGGTGCTGACGTCGCGCAGCGAGACGCGGGACGTGCCGGTCTACCTGGACGGGCTCGGCACGGTGCAGGCGTTCAACCTGGTCTCGATCCGCGCCATGGTCGACGGACCCTTGATCGAGGTGAAGTTCCGCGAGGGGCAGGACGTGCATGCCGGCGACGTGCTGGCGCGCATCGACCCGCGGCCGTATCAGGCGAGCCTCGACCTGGCGAGCGCGAAGAAGCAGCAGGACGAGGCGAACCTGGCCAATGCCAAGCTGGACGCCAACCGTTATTCCAAGCTCGCCGCCACGGCCTATAGCAGCGCGCAGCAGTCGGACACCGCCCGCGCCGCGGTCGGGCAGCTCGAGGCGCAGGTGCGCGGCGACCAGGCGCAGATCGACACCGCGCGCACCCAGCTCAGCTACACCACGATCACGGCGCCGATCGACGGGCGCATCGGCCTGCGGCAGGTCGATAGCGGCAACATCGCACGGGCGAGCGACGTGCTGCCGCTGACCGTCATCACCCAGTTGAAGCCGATCTCGGTGGTGTTCACCCTGCCGCAGCAGGCACTGCCGGTTGTGGCGAACGCGATGCAGGACAGCATGCCGGAGGTGCTGGCGCTGAAGCAGGGGGGCGTCACGTCGGACCCACTCGACCGTGGGCAGCTGGCCGTGCTCGACAACCAGGTCGACCCGGCGACCGGCACGATCAAGCTGAAGGCGACCTTCCCCAACGACAAGCTGCTGCTGTGGCCCGGCGGTTTCGTGAACGTGCGCATGCTGGCGGAGACGCAGCGCAGCGTCGTGACGGTGCCGACCGCGGCGGTGCAGCGCGGGCCGCGCGGGGCGTTCGTGTTCGTGATCAATGCCGGCCCAGGCGGACAAGACCTGGCGCAGCGGCGGGCGGTGACGGTGGGGCACGAGGACGATCAGCTCAGCGTGATCGCGGACGGGCTGCGCAGCGGCGAGCAGGTGGTGGTCGACGGAGCGCAGCGTCTTACGGACGGCGCTAAGGTGGCGTTGGCCGGGCCGGACGGCAACGCGCCGGACGCGGTG
>CAXTJW010000412.1:0-3731 GCA_964244305.1 uncultured Acetobacteraceae bacterium | reverse complement strand
GCGTACACGCGCAGCTTTGCCGCCACCTCGGGCCCCAGCAGCACGCGCACGATCCCGAAGCTCCAGGGTCCCGTGACGAAGGCGATGCAGCCGGACAGGACGCCCCAGGTGAACATGATGCGCGCGATCCACTTACGGGCGCCGAACCGCTCCAGGAACAGGTTGGACGGCACCTCGAAGAGGAAGTAGCTGAGAAAGAAGATGCCGGCGCCGATGCCGTAGGCTTGGGACGTCAGACCCAGGTCCTTGTTCATCGTCAACGCCGCGAAGCCGACGTTCACACGGTCGAGATAGGCCACGAAATAACAAAGGATCAGGAACGGCACGAGGCGTTTGGTCACGCGCGCAATCGTGCGGGTTTCAAGATCCATGGCGGCTCCCCCCAATATGGCCCACGTGCGGCGGGCTTCGCGTTGAGGCACAGGCACGTCCTGTCCCGGCTCGCACCGTCCGGATTCAAAGGGCAGTTTGCAAGCCGGATTCGTGCGGCCAGCCCACTATTTCGCCGGGTCATGGCCCCAGTTCATCAGGGATTTACGCCAGCGCGAGTCCGTGACGTCGCCCGCCGGGCGTTGCGCCATGTGCCGGTGCACGTAGCCGATGACCTTCCGCATCTCGGCGTAGTCGTCGCCCGTCAGCTCCGCGGCGGGCGTCTCTTTCAGCTTCAGGATACGCTCGCCCATGTGGTGCCCGACCGATTCGGCCGCGCCCGGCTCCGTGACCCGCTCGCCCCCGGGCGTCATGCCGACCGACTTGCTGTCGTCGGTCTCAAGCCAACGCCGGAGCGCCGCGGGAGTCATGTTCACGACCTCCCGGAACTCGCGCTGCGTCTGCTGCGGGTCATGCGACGCGGTCATGCGTGGTGGCTCGATGCATGGTGACTAAGAGCTTGCACCAACTCGTCCTTCTTCATCCGGGACCGCCCGGCGACCTTGTGCTGGGCGGCGCGCTTCAGCAGTTCAGTGCGCGGCAATTCGGCCAGACGGGCATCAGCCGTCTTGGCGGCGATCTCATGCGGCTGGGCGGAGTGCTGCTTGCCTCTTTTCGTATCGGCCTGTTTCTTCGCGGTGGTTTCCGCATATTCCTTGTCGGTCAGCTTTGCGCGCGCTTTCTTGGGAAGATAGCGCTCGCCGGTCGCCTTGCTGGCCTCGCCGGACTTGGTGCCCCACTCCTCCCGCGTCCACTGCGACAGGTGGTTGTCGGCAGACTTGCGCCCCTTGTAGCCGCCGCCTTCCGCCTTGTAGCGCTGCACAGCCAGCTGCGCCTTGCGGGCGGACCACTCACCGGGACTACCGCCCTTGTCGCCCGCCGTGACCTCCTGCTTCACCTGCTCCCAAAGCGCCGGGTCGGATCGTTCTGCCGCTGCTGCCATGTGCCCCTCCTCTGGCCAGCAACGTGCAAGCGTCTGGTCGGGTTGCGCAGCGGTCCGGCATGATGTGCGCCGGATAGGTGTGATGCCGAGATCGCTGCCCGGCCTTCCACTCTGCAGCCTGACAATCATAGGAAAACAAGCCTTAACTACTCATTTTGGAATTGTAAGATGGACATATTGTGGGTTGTAGGGAGGTTCTGACGTGGAGGTGAGACTGACAAGGTTGACAGCACTACAAAAGAGGAACGCCAGAGATTCCATAGGTTGATTACAAAACAAGGAATTACAGAGTTTGAGGATCTCCTTGATATTGCAAAATCCGTCAAAGAAGGAGACTATTGAATGCAGCTAAGTAAACCTTCTTGCATACAGCAAGCAACAACTCTGCTGTCAAAGCTTCAAGGCTCTCTGGTTTGGTCGGTTCATTGTAGCGAATTTGGAGTGCTCTCGCTAAATTTTGGCGAACCTCATCTATCGATACATGGTCCTTACCGCTCAAGCCCATCGAGCGATGCCAAAGTTAAAGCCGCACTTGGCCGACGTTTGGTGAAGCCAACTGGTGATCAGCAACTTTTCATCGAGGATGCTGACTGGGAGGCGGTCGGCGGCCCTTATAAAGCATCCCGCGCATCCAGGACTTCTGAGCGGGATCAAGTTCTCGACCAGTTGGACGGACAACGTCTCCTAAACATTCGGTTTGATCAGCAAACAGCGCAGTGGATTTTCACCTTTGATCTGGGCGGCATCCTGGTGATCGGGTCCCCTAAACTAGACGAAGCAGAAGTCGGCACTGAGCGGGACGAAAGCTTGTGGACTTTGTTTTTCTGGGATGCCGGCAACGCAACTTGGACCCTGGACGGACGGTTAGTGTTCGAGAGCCGACGCGAAAAACCGCAAGTCATCGCTTGAAGCTGCAGCCCCCATACCGCCCTCACTCCTCCGCATACGGATTCTTCGTCCCGCGCAGCAGCAGCCGGATCGGCACGCCGGGCAGGTCGAACTTCTCGCGCAGGCTGTTCACCATGTAGCGCTGGTAGTCCTCCGGCATCTGCTCCGCCCGCGTGCCGAACGCGATGAAGGTCGGCGGGCGCGCCTTCGCCTGGGTAATGTAGCGCAGCTTCAGCCGCCGCCCGTCCACCAGCGGCGGCGCGTGGCGCTCCACCGCATCCTCGAACCAGCGGTTCAGGGCGCCCGTCGCCACCCGGCTGTTCCAGGTGTCGTGCACCGCCCGCACCGCCGGCAGCAGCTTGTCCACCCCCACGCCGGTCAGCGCCGAGACGTTCACCACGGGGATGCCCTTCATCTGCGCCATGCTGGTCTCCAGCCGGTCGCTGATCGCCCGGCGCGTGGAGGTGCGGTCTGCCACCGCGTCCCACTTGTTCAAGGCGAGCACGCAGGCCCGCCCTTCCCGCTCGACCAGCCGGGCGATCTGCAGGTCCTGCTCATGCAGGCCCAGCGTGGCGTCCACGCAGAGCACGACGACCTCCGCCATCTTCAGCGCCTCGATGCTGGCGCTGACCGACATTTTTTCCAATGGCAGGTCCACCCGCGCCTTGCGGCGGAGGCCCGCGGTATCGACCAGCTCGATGGGGCCGTGCGCGTCGGCGAGCTGCACGGCCACCGCGTCGCGCGTCAGGCCCGGCTCCGGCCCGGTGATCATCCGGTCCTCGCCCAGCAGGCGGTTCAGCAGGGTGGACTTGCCGGCGTTCGGCCGGCCGACGATGGCGAGCTTCAACGGCCGGCGCAGCGCGTCGTCATCCGTCCCGTCCTGCGCCGGCAGCCGGTCGGCGATCTCGGTCATCAGGTCGGACAGGCCCTCCCCATGCTCGGCCGACATCGCCAGCGGCTCGCCCAGGCCCAGGCTGTAGGCTTCCAGCGCCGCCGACGCGCCGACCCGGCCCTCCGCCTTGTTGGCGACCAGCAGCACCGGGCGGCCCTGCCGGCGCAGCCAGGCGGCGAAGTGGCTGTCCGCCGGGGTGATGCCGGCGCGGGCGTCCACCACGAACACGATCAGGTCGGCCAGGGCCACCGCCGCCTCCGACGAGGCGCGCATGCGGCCCGGCAGCGTGTCGGGCGCCGATTCCTCCAGCCCCGCGGTGTCGATCAGGCGGATGCGCTTGCCGCGCATCAGGGCCTCCGCCTCCTTGCGGTCCCGGGTCACGCCGGGCGTGTCGGACACGATGGCGAAGCGGCGCCCGGCCAGCTTGTTGAACAGCGTGCTCTTGCCGACATTGGGCCGCCCGGCGATGACGACCACCGGGAGCGCGGTCAACGGAATGCCTGCAAGCTGCCGTCATCGGTGACTATAAGGGAGGCGTGGGAAAGACCACAACTGCGGTGCACATCGCGGCGTACCTCA
>CAXTJW010000411.1:0-3741 GCA_964244305.1 uncultured Acetobacteraceae bacterium | reverse complement strand
TCACGTTGCTTTGGGGCGAACCAGCGCAGTTCCATGCTGCCATGCGAAAGCAACAACGCAGTCGCACGGCCGGCGTCATTGGGCTTAATCCGAGCTTCCGCAATCGTTACACGCAATGTCGCCGGTGCCGGCACGTTTGAACCGTCCATGACCAGCTCCAAGATGTCGAAGGATGCGGCCAAACCGCTTCGAGATCAAGAGTTGGGACGTTCTGCATTACGCCAAGTCCCCCCGAGGCATCTTATTGTTCAGCGTCCGCCTTCAAAGCCTCGCCGGCCAGATACAGGCTGCCGCAAATCAGCACGCGCGCGCGGCGTGTCGGCGGCAGGCTAGCCAGGGCGGCCGCGATCGTCGGACCCGGCCTCGCCACGCCGCCAGACGCCGCAATGATCGCCTCGACCGGCAATGCGAGGTGCTGGCCGGGCTCCTGCACAGCCAGCACCTGGGTGGCGTGCGGCAGCAGCGGGCGCAGGAACTCGGCCGCGTCCTTCGACTGCTTCATGCCGACGATCAGATACAGCGGGCGGTCGGCCCACATGGCGGCGTGCTGCGCCAGGGCCGCGCCGGCGCCTGGATTATGTCCGCCGTCCAGCCAAACTTCCCAGTCCGGCGGCGTCATTTGGGCCAGGCGGCCCCGCAGACGCTGCAGACGCGCCGGCCACTCCGCGCTTGTCAGCCCGGCCCAGGCAGCCTCGGGCACGGGCAATGCCGCCCGCAACGCCGCGACGGCAATGCCGGCGTTGTCCACCTGATGCGCGCCGGGCAACGACGGGGTTGGCAGGTCGACCGTACCCACGTGATCCGCATACCGCAGCCCGCGGCCATGCGGCGCGATCGTCCATTCGCGTCCACGCGCCAACAGCGGTGCATCCACGGCTGCAGCGGCATCCCGCAGCGCCGCGAACGCCTCAGCCGGCTGCGCCCCGGTGACCAACGGAATGTGGCGCTTGGCAATGCCGGCCTTCTCCGCCGCGATCGCCGCCAGCGTATCGCCAAGCAGCTCGCGGTGGTCGAGCGAGATGGAGGTCACTGCGCAGCACGCCGGCGCGTCGATGACGTTGGTCGCGTCGCCGCGGCCGCCCAGACCGACCTCCAGCACACAAAGGTCCGCCGGCGTCTGTGCGAATAGATGGAATGCGACGGCGGTGATGACCTCGAACACCGTGATCGCGGCGCCGTCATTGACCCGCTCGATGTGTTCGAGCGCATCCGCCAGCGCCGCGTCGGACACCAGCGACCCGGCGATCCTGAACCGCTCGTTGAAGCGCACCAGATGCGGCGAGGTATAAACGTGTACGCGTAGCCCGGCCGCCTCCGCCATCGCGCGCAGGAAGGCGCAGGTGCTGCCCTTGCCATTGGTGCCCGCTACGTGGATCACCGGCGGCAGGTGGCGCTCCGGGTGCCCCAGCTGCGCGAGCAGGCGCTGCAGCCGTTCGAGGCTGAGGTCGATCAGCCGCGGATGCAGGCTGTGCAGCCGGTCGATGATCGGCTCGATACGGTTGTTCGGGCGAATGTGGCTCATGCGGCGGCCTGCTCGGGCGGTTCCTCGTGCGGCGGCTCCGGGTCTCGTTCGTGTTCCTGCAAGTGGACCGGCACGCGCAGCAGGCCGATCAGCCGGGCCAGCGTCTCGCGCATTTCGAGGCGCGGCACCACCATGTCGAGGATGCCGTGCTCCAGCAGATATTCGGCCCGTTGAGAGCCCTCCGGCAATGTCTCGCGCACCGTTTGCTCGATGACGCGGGCGCCGGCGAAGCCGATCAGCGCGCCGGGCTCGGCCAGCTGCAGGTCGCCGAGCATGGCGAAGCTCGCCGTGACGCCGCCGGTGGTGGGATCGGTCAGCACGGTGAGGAACGGCAGGCCGGCCTCCTTGACCAGGCGGG
Organism: uncultured Acetobacteraceae bacterium; assembly: GCA_964244305.1. Taxonomy (GTDB): domain Bacteria; phylum Pseudomonadota; class Alphaproteobacteria; order Acetobacterales; family Acetobacteraceae; genus CAHJXG01. The sequence goes on along the minus strand of CAXTJW010000411.1, from coordinate 1,861 downwards.
TCGCGATGACGGTGCGCGGCATCTGCATCAGGCTGACGGCGCCTTCGTGCATGCGCGCGCCGCCGCTGGCGGTGAACACGATGAGCGGCGCCTGCTGCAGCACGGCCAGACGCGCGGCGGCAACGATCGCCTCGCCGACGGCGGCACCCATGCTGCCGGCCATGAACTCGAACGCCTGTACGGCTACGACGGCGCGATGGCCGCCGATGGTCCCATGCGCCACCAGGATTGCGTCCTCCAGGCCGGTCGCCTCCCGCGCCTCCTTCAGGCGGTCGGTGTAGCGCTTGCTGTCACGGAAGCGCAGCGGGTCCACGGGCACGCGAGGCAGTTCGATGCGGGTGAAGCCGGGCTCGGCGTCGAAGGTGTAGGTCAGCCGTTCCGCCGCGGTCGGGCGCATATGGAAGCTGCAGGCGGTGCAGACCTTCAGGTTGCGTTCCAGGTCGCGGGTGAACAGCATCTGCTGGCAGCTGGGGCACTGCATCCAAAGATTGTCCGGCACCTCGCGCCGGCCCAGCAGGGTGCGGATTTTCGGCCGGACGTATTCGGCGAGCCAGCTCACGCCGTCACTCTGGCATTGCGCACGCCATCGGCAAGCGCGCGCACCTGGTCCAGCACCCGCCGCGCGGTATCGGGCGCGGCGCGTCCCTCCGCGTCCAGGCTGGCCGACAACGTGTCGATCAGCGCCGAGGCCACCACCGCCGCGTCCGCGACCCGCACCGCCTCGGCCGCCTGTGCCGGGGTGCGTACGCCGAAGCCGATGGCGATCGGCAGGTCGGTCGCGGCCCGCACGCGCGGGATCGCCGCAGCCAGGCTGGCGGCCGTAGCGCTGCGCGTGCCGGTGATGCCGGTGATGGCGACGTAGTAGACGAAGCCCGAACTGCCCTGCAGCACCAGCGGGAGCCGCGCGTCGTCGGTCGTTGGCGCAACCAGGCGTATGATGTCCAGGCGGTGGGTTTGCGCGTGCCCGGCCAGCAGGTCGGCCTCCTCGGTCGGCAGGTCCACGACGATCAGCCCGTCCACCCCGGCCGCCGCCGCGTCCTCGCAAAACCGCTGCGGCCCATAGGAGGCGATCGGGTTCAGGTATCCCATGAGGATCACCGGCGTGTCCGCGTCGTCGAGCCGGAAATCCTGCACCATAGCCAGGGTGCGGGCCAGGGTCGCGCCCGCCTTCAGGCCGCGCAGCCCGGCCGCCTGGATCGTCGGGCCGTCCGCCATCGGGTCGGTGAACGGCATGCCGATCTCGATCAGGTCGGCGCCGGCGCCGGGCATGCCGCGCAGGATGGCCATGCTGGTCGCGGCGTCGGGGTCGTAGGCCTCGAGGAACGGGATCAGCGCGCCGCGGCCCTCGCGCTTCAGTGCGGCGAACCGGGCGGCGATGCGGCTCAAAGCTGCACGCCGAGGTGTTGCGCGACGGTGAAGATGTCCTTGTCGCCGCGGCCGCACATGTTCATCAATATGACCGCGTCCGGCCCCATCGCGGGCGCAATCTTCGCCACGTGGGCGATGGCGTGCGCCGGCTCCAGCGCCGGGATGATGCCCTCGGTGCGCGTGCACAGCTGGAACGCCTCCAACGCCTCCGTATCCGTCGCGGCCACGTATTCCACCCGGCCGATCTCGTGCAGCCAGGAATGCTCCGGCCCGATCCCCGGGTAATCCAGCCCGGCGCTGATGCTATGCGCCTCCTGGATCTGCCCGTCCTCGTCCTGCAGCAAGTAGGTGCGGTTGCCGTGCAGCACACCGGGCCGGCCACGCGACAGGCTGGCGGCGTGCTCCAGCGTATCGAGGCCTCGTCCGGCCGCCTCGACGCCGATCAGCCGCACGTCGTCGTCGAGGAACGGGTGGAACAGGCCCATGGCGTTGC
>CAXTJW010000410.1:0-3744 GCA_964244305.1 uncultured Acetobacteraceae bacterium | reverse complement strand
ATCTTCAAGGACGTGGGCTTCGCCTTCCGCCTGACGTTCCTGAACAAGTGCGACGAGGCCGAGCGCAGCACCGTGGCGGAATATTACCAGCGTTGTTTTAACGAAGAGTTGCCGCTGGGGCTGCTGGCGCCGCGCAAAGGGCTATGAGCGGCGCGGCCGTGAGCGGCAATAAGGAAAACTCGCGCACCGAGGAATTCAAGCGCGCGACTGCCGGGGTGTTGCGGGCGATCGCGCAGGTTCCGGAGGTGCAGGTTGCGTTCCAGCCCGGCCCGAGCGGCCTGGTCGGCAAGCGGGCGCGGCTGCCGTTGCCGACGCGGGCGCTGCCGCCGGCCGAGATGGCGAAGCTGCGCGGGGCGGCGGATAGCGTCGCGCTGCGGCTGCGCCACCATGATGACGCCGTGCACGCAGCCCGCAGTCCGGGCCAGCGTGACGCGAAGGACGTCTATGACGCGCTGGAGCAGGCCCGCGTCGAGACCGTCGGCGCCGCGCATATGTCCGGCGTCGCTGCCAACATCCGCGCGCGGCTGTCCGAGGAGTGCGAGTCGGAGGGCTATGACCGCATGACCCGCAAGGATCAGCTGCCGCTGCCGGCGGCGCTGTCGTTGCTGGCGCGCGAACGCATGTCGGGCGAGGCCAGCCCGGCGGCTGCGTCCCGCATCCTCGAAAGCTGGCGCGGCACGCTGGGCGACGATGCCGAGAGCGCGTTGGCGGAGATGGCGACGGCGCAAAACGACCAGGGGCGGTTCACCCGTGCGGCACGCAAGCTGTTGGCGGCGCTCAATCTTGCCGAGGCCGAGATCGAGTCTGAACCCGACGACCAGACCGACGAGGGCGAGGACGGCGGCGAGCAGGCCGGGTCGCAGGACAATGCGGAGCAGAACGAGGGCGACACCCAGTCCGACGCCGACAGCACAATGGGCGCGCAGCCCGAGCAGATGCAGGGCGACGCATCGGAGGATGAGGGGGAGGACGACGCGGATGAGGACGCGGCCGCCGCCGAGGGCGACGACCGGCCCGGCGGTCCGCAGACCCGGCGCGAGAAGCCAGTGCCGGACGACCACATGGCCTATCGCGCCTTCTCCCGCGCCAACGACGAGGAGACGGCTGCCGAGGACCTGTGCGATCCGGAGGAGCTGAGCCGGCTTCGCCAGCAGCTCGACCAGCAGTTGCAGCATTTGCAAGGCGTGGTGAGCAAGCTTGCCAACCGGCTGCAGCGCCGTCTGTTGGCACAGCAGACCCGGGCGTGGGAGTTCGACCTCGACGAGGGCATGCTGGACGCCGGACGCCTGGCGCGGGTCATCGTGAACCCGATGCTGTCGCTGTCCTACAAGCGGGAGCGGGAGACGGATTTCCGCGACACGGTCGTGACCTTGCTGATCGACAACTCCGGCAGCATGCGCGGACGCCCGATCACGGTGGCGGCGATGTGCGGCGACATCCTGGCCCGTACCCTGGAGCGTTGCGCCGTCAAGGTCGAGGTGTTGGGTTTCACGACCCGCGCCTGGAAGGGCGGGCATAGCCGGGAGCGCTGGGTGGCAGAGGGTAAGCCGCGCAACCCCGGCCGGCTGAACGACCTGCGCCACATCATCTACAAATCCGCCGATGCGCCATGGCGGCGGGCGCGCAAGAATCTCGGTCTTATGCTGCGTGAGGGCTTGTTGAAGGAGAACATCGACGGCGAGGCGCTGCTTTGGGCGTATCGCCGGCTGATGTCGCGGCCCGAGCACCGGCGCATCCTGATGGTCATCAGCGATGGCGCGCCGGTGGATGACAGCACTCTGTCGGTGAACCCGGGCAATTACCTGGAAAAGCACCTGCGCGAGGTCATTCGCGAGATCGAGAGCCGGGATGCGGTCGAGTTGATTGCGATCGGCATCGGCCACGACGTGACGCGATACTACCGCAGGGCAGTGACGATCGTCGACGCGGAGGAGCTGGGCGGCACCGTCATGAAAAAGCTTGCCGAGCTGTTCGACGAGGACGCCGTGCGGTCCTGGGCACGTGCGGCTTCGGAACGGGCGTCGCTAGTCGCCTAGCCTAATTGCCGGCGGCGCGCAGCTTTGCGGCTGCGCGCGGGCCGGTCAGCTGCCGCAGGATCGCAGGGGCGTGGCGGATGGCCAGCGAGTAGTGGCCCTCGTGCGGCATCACATGCAGGCGCATGCCGGGGATGGCCTCGAACGGCGCCAGGGCGTGCAATGGGATCAGTGAGTCTTCGCTGCCATACCACACGTCGAACGGCACCCTGATTTCGCCGAACGGCACCTGCCAGTCCCGGGCATAAATCTGGGCATCGGACAGTGCGCCCTGCACGCTGCGGCCGATGCCCTCGCGCCAGACACGGGCGAGGCCGGCGAGGGTCTTGGGATCCAGGCATTTGCGGTCGGAGGCGGGAAGCGAGCCGCCGACCAGGGTGCTGGGCGTAATGATGCGGCGGTGCAGCAGCGGCCGCACAATGCTGAACAGCCGATGCGCCAGCACTGGATGCCGCCCGAGCCGGAACAAGTGGCCGACGCCGGGCGCGCGGGGGTGCATGCCGTGGGCGGGTGGCACCGGGCAGACCAGCGCCGCGCCGATCACCCGGTCCGACAGCGCGTAAGCACAGGCGGTGGCGTAGGGGGCCCCGCCGGAAAGGCCGACGATATGAAACCGGCCGAGGCCGAGCCGGTCCGCCACGTCCGCCACGTCCTGCGGCCAGTCCAGCAGGGTGCGGCCCGGCTGCGGCGACGAGCGGCCATAGCCGGGACGGTCGAACGCCAGCACGCGGACCGGCAGCCCCGGGATCAGTCCGGCCTCGAGCCGCGAGGCGGGCCAACCGTGGAAATAGAGCACGGGCAGACCCGCCGGGTCGCCGTATTCCTCGATCGCCATGGTGCGGCCGTCCGGCAGGCGCACGGTGAACGACGGCACCGCGGCCCGGTGCACAGCCCGGCGGGGCGCACGTGACCGACGCACGAACCGCTTGAGCGCCAAGGTCACCATAACGAAAAAGGCCCGCCGGAGCGGGCCCTTGCAGTCGCCAACCGAGCCCTAAGCGGCTGGCTGTGCCGCGGCGCGCTTGGCCTGCGAGCGCACGATACGGCGCTTGAGCACCTGCGCCTCCTCCGGCAAGTTCCGGTTCGGCGTGCCGAGCAGGAACGAGTCGAGCCCGCCATTATGCTCGATCGTGCGAATGGCATGGGTGGTCAGGCGCACGCGGATTGTGGTCCCGAGAATGTCCGACAGCAGAGAGGTATGCTGCAGGTTCGGCAGGAAACGACGACGGGATTTATTGTTGGCATGGCTGACGTTGTTGCCAGACTGCACACCCTTGCCCGTGAACTGGCAGCGACGAGACATCGGAATTCCTCAAAACGAAACAACGTCCAAGGCGGACAGCCCTGACGTTCAAGCCGCGGGTTATGGCGTCACGCCGCCCCCGCGTCAACCCGCCCGCTTAGGCGCGCCCGGACTTGCCCTCATGCGGCCCATACTCCGCGCGCAACTCACCCGACCGCACGCTCGACATCGCATTCTGCAGCACTTGCGTGATGGCGTCGTCGCCCATGGTGCGCGCCAACAGGCCCAGCGAACCACCGAGCAGAGCAGAGGCGATCGATAGCGGGCTTAGATTCTGTCCGGCCATATACTCGATCGCCTTATCGACGACCGCGCCGGCATGGCTCAGGTCGGCGGGGGCTCCGGGATCGGCAGGGTCGTTATGGTTGGCATCGTGCGGCATGCGGCGCTCCTTTCACCCCTACATGG
>CAXTJW010000409.1:0-3751 GCA_964244305.1 uncultured Acetobacteraceae bacterium | reverse complement strand
TCGGGACGCAGCGGGCCGCCCTTGGCTCGGAGCATCGCTTGCGCCAAGTCAACCATGGCTTCCGCTCTGACCGACGTGCCGATGATCTCTGCGACGGCGTCGTGCGCCTCGTCGAGGCGACCGGCCTCATTAAGCGTGCGGGCAAACCTTGCCTGGAACCCGTCCCGGCTCTCCTGCGATACGGCGTGGTCGCGCATCCAGAGGGCCTGTTCCCTGAAACCCGCCGCGAGCGCCACCGCAAAAGCAATGTATTCCCGGAATAAGCGCTCGTGCGGCTCGAGCGCCGGCATCGTTGCGAGTTTCCACGCCGCCTCGCCCTGACCGGTGAAGGCCAAGGCACGAAGCTGTTGATGGGCAGCGAGCTCCACTGCCCTAGGGTTGGTGATCTCGTCCAAAAGTGTGGAGCCTTGGGCGAGGAGGGCGGCGGCACGATCGAGCTGCCCCGCATGGTGCAGGCCGGTGGCGAGGTGGACGAGGGCGCCGTGCTTGGCCGCGGGCTGGTCGAGCGACGCTGCTAGGCGCTCGACCCTATCGAAAACGGCGGCCTCGTCTGCCTCGTCTCCCAGCCGGCCGAACGCCGGGCCGACCTCGGCGAGCCACTCGGCCTGCTGCTCTGCAGATCCTGTGACCTCTCTGGCCGCTTCACGCATGGCATCGGCAAGTGCGGCGTCCCGCGTGCCGGGTAGGATGTGGCGCGCCACTGCGGCCAGGACTTCCCCCATTAGGGCCGGCACCTCGCCATTCCAGCTCCGAGCGCGACCCGCCCGCGCACCTGCCAGCGCCTCCAGGAACTTGCCTTCCCGGGCCAGTTCCGTGAGCGCGGCGATGCGCATCGTCGCGGGCGTGCCCCAGCGCGACCAGGTATTATCGAGAACCTTGGGCGGCAGCGTCCGCATTAGGTCGTCGGCGGCATCGGCCAGCGCGAGCGCTTTGTCCGGGTGCCCGACGTCGGCGACGACGGCCACCCGCTCCATTGCGAAGACGTTGAAGTTCGGGGAAGCGAAAGCCGTCGTGAGCATCGTGGCCTCGGTCCAAAGACCAGGGTCGGGCGCACCGATCTCCTCGGCCGCTGCAGCCAGCCGCGCAAGGACCATGGGCCTGACCCAGAGCGAGAGTCCTTGCGTTGAGCCCAGAGCGATCACACGAGCACCCGCGATGTTTCCAGCGCGCGCCAGGTCCAACACGTTACCCTTGAGCAGGTCGATCTGGTCGTGCTCGTCCGTCATATCCCCCAGGATGCCCTCAGCACGCCAGAAGAGTGCCGCCGCCTCCGCGCCGTCGCCGGCGAGGGCGCGCGCGAGACCCAGCCGCGAGAGGGTCAAACCGCGCACGCGTGGCCACTCGATCCGTTCGGCGATTTGGGCCGCCTCGTTGGAGCGATCCAGGACAGCATAGCTCGTTGCCACTGCCTCCCGCATTTTGTCCAACCCGGTGGATTGCTTGCCCGAGGTCTCGACGCTGGCGAGCGCCTGCTCCAGCAGGCAGCTTGGGTCGCTGCAGAGGGCCTGTTCCGCATGGGCAAAGCCGATGAGCGCGAGCCAGATGACAGCCAGCCCCGCTCCTAGCAGCGACGCTGGATTTGTCCCTGGACCGAGGAGGACCCGCTGGAACGCATACTGCATTGAGGCGCGCATCGTACTGCTCATTATAGTGAGAAACCAGAGTCGCCGCAGGAGCATTTTTGCCTGATCCGGCTTGATCGAGTGTGATAGGAATTGCTCAGAACGGTTATTTCGGGCAGTTCCGGCTGGTGTAGGCTCGTCCCATGCCGCGGCCGCGCACCGACACGATCCGCTTCCTGACCCTCGACGAGCTTGGCCGTCTGCTCGCCGCCACGCGCGGGAGCGTGCGTGATCGGGCGCTGTTCCTGCTCGCCTACCGCCATGGGCTGCGCGCGAGCGAGGTGGGACTGCTGCGCGTCGAGGACCTCGACCTCCGGACGCTGCGACTGATGGTGCATCGGCTTAAGGGCAGCCACTCCGGCGCGCACCCGCTGCAGCCCGACGAGGCCAAGGCGATCCGGGCCTGGCTGCGCGAATGCCCGCAACCGCCTTCGCCAGTGCTGTACCCGAGCAACCGCGGCGACCCGATCGCGCGGCGCACGCTGGACTGGCTGATGAAGAAGTACGGCGAGATCGCCGACCTGCCCATGGCCAAGCGCCATTTCCATTGCCTCAAGCACTCCATCGCCACCCACCTGCTGGAGGCGAGCGCCGACCTGCGTTTCGTCCAGGACTGGCTCGGGCACAGCAACATCCAGAACACCGTCGTCTACACCTACCTGACCACGCGCGGGCGCGACGGCGCCGCACGGCGTGCTTTCCTCAACTTGCCTCGCTACTGACGCCCGAAGGAGCCGAGCATGAGCGCCGTAACGTTTGACGGCACCTGGAACCTGTCTCCGGCTGACCGGCTGCTGATCGAGGCCAAGCGCTGGGGCAGCCGCCTGCGCTTCGCCGTCATGCTGCTGTTCTTCCGCGCCCGGGGCCGCTTCCCGCGCAGCGTGGGCGAAGTCGGCGAGGACACGGTGACGGAATTGGCGCGGACACTGGGCCTGCCGGCGCTGGACAGCGCCGCATCCCTGCTTCCCAAGACCTTAGACCGGACCCTGGAGCGGCAGCGAGCCGAGATACGCGCCCTGCTCGGCTTCCGCGAGGCGACCGTCGCCGACGCCGAGGCGCTGGGAGCGTGGCTGCGCGACAGCGTCGTCGCCGACATCCGTGACCACGGCCGCCTCGTCGCTCAGCTGGAGGAGCGTTGCCGCATCCTCTGCCTCGAGCCGCCAACGCCGGACCGTGTCGGGCGCATCGTCCGCGGCGCGGTACGCGCCTACGAGGACCAACTCCATGCGACGATCCATGGCCGCCTGCCGGCCGAAGCACGCGAGCGGCTCGACGCCTTGCTGCGGCCATCTCCGGTTGGGATCGAGGCCGACGGCGAGGACGACCCGGCCGCCCCCGTCGGCACCCGGGCGCTGCTGAACTTCGTGCGCGGCGATCCCGGCCGGGCCGGGGTCGCCAGCGTGACGCGCGGTCTGGAGCGCTTGGAGGTGATTCGTGCGGTCGGCCTGCCGCCAGGCCTGTTCGCAGGCACGCTGCCGCACGAAATGGAGCTGTTCCGCCGCCGCGTTGCCGTGCAGCCGCCCTCCGACCTGCGCCGCCTGCCGGAACCCGCGCGCCTGACTTGGCTCGCCGCCTATGCCCACCTCCGAGGACGTGCGCTGACCGACAGCCTCGTCGAACTCCTGGTCGAGACCGTGCATGCGATCGGGGGCGGAAGGCCCATCCGCGTAAAAGTGCACGGTAAGGAATGCCTTTTGGGACCGCTTAGCCGGTTCTCAGCCCAGATGTGACCGTTTCCGGTTTGATACCGTCATGAACTAGCGATTTGCTGCGTGCAATCATGGCGTGCAATACCGCTACCGTGCACTTTTACGCGGATGGGCCTTCCGCCCCGGCTGGGCACTTAGCCGGGTTCCGCGGCGTGCTGCAGGTGGACGGTTATGCCGGGTTCAAACGGCTGGCCGGGGATCGTGCGGATGGTTCGGTGCAGCTGGCATTCTGCCCTGTCAGCTTTGCTGACATCACTCCGTGGGATCGTTGCGCGATGGCCCACATGCGTCGGCCGTTCTACGAGTTCTTCACCTCGACACAGTCGCCGCTGGCCGGGGACGTGCTCGCGCGTATCCGCGAGCTCTATGCGATCGAGGCCGAGATCCGCGGCCACCCCGCCGAACACCGCGCCCGCGTGC
>CAXTJW010000408.1:0-3759 GCA_964244305.1 uncultured Acetobacteraceae bacterium | reverse complement strand
GCGCGTGCATGACCGCGAGCGCGCCGTTGCCGGTGCACTCCTCCTCGATGACGGCGGCGAGCTGCAGCTCCGCCGCCGGCTGCAGCCCGGCGCGGCGCAACGCCGTGCACGCCATGACGATGGACACCAGCCCCGCCTTCATGTCGCCGGCGCCGCGCCCATACATGCGGCCGCCGCGGATGGCGGGCTCGAACGGCGGCGTGACCCAGAGGTCGGCGGCGCCCTCCGGCACCACGTCGACGTGCCCCTGCAGCATCAGGCTGCGGCCCCTTTTGCCAGGCTGCCGCTCTCGCGGCCGGTGCACCGCCGCGACATTGTCCCGCCCGGCATACGACATCAGCGGCGGCGAGAAGCCGGGCAGCGCCGCGAGCGCGTCCACGTCGACCGGCACCCGGCGCGGCGCGAGGCCCAGGCCGGCGAAGGCGTCCGCCATGGCGTCGAGGCAGCTGGCCTCCGCGCCCAGCAGGCTGCGGTGCCGCACCAACTGGGCGAGCAGCGCCGTCGCGTCGTCCGCCAGGCCGTCGACCGCGTCGAGGATCGCGCGCCGCGCGCCGGGATCGATTGGAAGCAGGTCGGCGTCGGGCATAGGGGGGTCCGATCTAGAAGGTTGAAGGATGACGCGGAACTGTAGGCCGCACAGGGCCCGCCGTGCTAGCGTCCCGCATGGCTTCCATCCCGAATCGAGCAACCCCGGAGCAGCCGCATTCGCTGCCACGGATCCGGCTGCTGTCCGAGGGGATGGTCAACCGCATCGCCGCGGGGGAGGTGATCGAGCGTCCAGCCGCCGTGGTCAAGGAGCTGATCGAGAACGCGCTCGACGCCGGCGCGACGCGCATCGCCGTCAGCCTCGCCGGCGGCGGCATCGAACGCATCGAAGTCCAGGACGACGGCTGCGGCATGGGCGAGGCCGACCTCGCCTTGGCGGTCCAGCGCCATTGCACCTCCAAGCTGCCCGCGGACCCGCACAGCACGGAGGCGCTGGTGCGCATCATGACCTTGGGCTTTCGCGGCGAGGCGCTGCCGAGCATCGGCGCGGCCGGCCGCCTGCATATCACCTCCCGCCCGCCGGATGCCGCGCATGCCCACGCGATCCGGGTCGAGGGCGGGACCGTCACCGGCCCGGCGCCGGCGGCGGGCGCATCCGGCACCCGCGTGGTGGTCGCCGACCTGTTCTACGCGACCCCGGCCCGCCGCAAGTTCCTGAAGCACCCGCGCACCGAGGCCGAGCACGCCGAACATGCCGCGCGCCGCCTGGCGTTCGCCGCACCGCACGTCGCGTTCCGTTGCGAGACCGAGGGCCGTGTCGCCTTCGACCTGCCGGCGCAGGACCGCGCCGCGCGGGTCGCGGCACTGCTCGGGGCCGAGGCGGCGGCGGCGCTGCTCGTACTCGATGAGGCCCGGGGCGAGCTGCGTCTCAGCGGCTTCGCTTGCCTGCCCAGTATCACCCGGGCGACCGGCGTGGCGCAGAGCCTGGTGGTGAATGGCCGCCCGGTGACGGACCCGGTGCTGAAGACCGCGCTGCGGGTGGCGTATCGCGACGTGATCGCCGCCGGGCGGCATCCGGTGGCGGCGCTGTTCCTCGACCTGCCGCCCGAGGCGCTGGACGTGAACGTCCATCCCGCCAAAAGCGAGCTGCGCTTCCAGGACCCCGCCGGCGTGCGGTCGCTGGTGATCGGCGCCATTACCCGCGCCTTGGCGGGCGGCGCCGGCGCGGCCGCGTTGTCGCTTGACACGGCCCGCCCATCGCTGCGCCTCGTGCCCCAGGGTCGCCGTCCCGGTCCGCGCTACACCGGCTTCGCCGAGGCGCAACTGCCGCTCGCAGCGCCGCCAGCCGCGCGAAGCGTGCCGGTGGCTTCGGCGCCCACCGCGTCCTATCCGCTCGGCGCCGCAGTGGCACAGGTGCTGGACACCTACATTCTGGCGGTCGCCGCCGATGGCAGCCTCGTGCTGGTCGACCAGCACGCCGCGCATGAGCGGCTGACCCACGAGGCCCTGCGTGCGCAGCATCAGGACGGCGGAATCCAACGCCAAACGCTGCTGCTGCCGGCCGTGGTGGATCTCGCCCCGGCCGACGCCGAGCGCTTGCTGGCCCACGCCGACGCGCTGCGGCGCTGCGGTCTCGAGATCGAGGGCTTTGGACCCGGCGCCATCCTGGTGCGGGCACTCCCGGCCCTGCTCGGCGCGCCCGACCCGGCGCCGCTGCTGCGCGACCTCGCGGACGAGCTGGCGGAGGGCGACGAGGCCACCGCTTTGCTGGCCCGGCTCGACGCCGTGCTCGCCCGCCTCGCCTGCCACGGCAGCATACGCGCCGGCCGCCGCATGCAACAGGCCGAGATGGACGCGCTGCTGCGACAGATGGAGACCACCCCGCGCGCCGCCACCTGCAGCCACGGCCGTCCAACCTTCCTGAAGCTCAGCCGCGCCGAGATCGAGCGCCTGTTCGGCCGGCGCTAGTTTCCGAGCAGCGCCCGGGCGTCGTCCCATAGCGCCCGGGCCAGCACTCCCGCGGGCTCAGCGCGGGCCAGAGCGGCGGACTGCCCGGCCCAGGCCTGCATGCGGTCCACGTCGTTCGCCTTGCCGCCGGCGCTGCGCATAGCAAGCGTCAACCCACGCTGCACCGGATACGGCGCGGGCAGCGGCGCGTCGGCCATGGTGGCGGCGCGGGCGTATCCGGTCGCGACGCTGCGCCCGGCGCGTCCGCTGAAGGCGCGGGTGACCAGCGTGCCCTCGGGCGGCGTGCGTCCCAATGCGTCCGCCCAGGCCGGGTTGAGCCGGGCCTCGGGGCAGCGCAGGAAGCCGGTACCGACCTGCACCGCCGCAGCGCCGAGCGTCAGCGCCGCCGCGACGCCGCGCCCGTCGGCGATGCCGCCCGCCGCCACCACCGGCACGCGCACGGCATCGGCGACCGCGGGCAGCAGCGAAAACAGCCCGACCATCTCGGCCTCTGCCCGGCCAGAGTCGAAGCTGCCGCGATGGCCGCCCGCCTCCATGCCCTGCGCCACTACCGCGTCCGCGCCCGCCGCCTCGGCCGCAAGGGCCTCGGCGACGGTCGTGACCGTGGCGAACCAGGCGATGCCGCGCGATTTCATGCGGTCGACGAGCTCGGCGGGATAGAGGCCCATGACCGACGAGACGATCGGCGCCCCCGCTGCCAGCAGCGCCTCGCACTGGACGGCGAAGTCCGGCGGCGCTGCGTCACCGGCGTCGGCGGCCGGCTCGGGTCCCCAATCGGCGAGGAACGCCCGCAGCCGGTCCTCATGCGCCGCATCGCGCTGGGGCGGCGGATCGGGAACCCAGAGGTTGACCTGGAACGTGCCGTTGCTGCCGGCGCGCATTTCGGCCGCCCAGGCGGCGATCTCGGCCGGCGACAGCAAGTGCGCGCCGCACGCGCCTAGCCCGCCGGCATTGGCGACCGCGATGGACAGCGACGCCGGGCACGCCCCGGCCATCGGCGCCAGCAAGATCGGCAGGCCCAGGCCGAAGCGGCGGCAAAACGCCTCCGCCCGCGCGACGGCACCTGTCATCGTGGCGGCGCCATCGCGTCGCCGGGCCGGGTGTGGCGGGCCTGAGGCATGACCGTATCCTTTCCGGCACGATGGGCGCTGCGCCAGCATGCTTCGCAAGTCGTCCCGTCGCGCCTATCCTCGGCTGCATCAGCGGGGAGTTCAAGCATGCGTGCTGTCGGATACCAGCAGCCCGGGGAGATCGGCCGTGCGGACGCCCTGCTCGACATCGAGCTGCCGACACCGAACCCTGCGG
>CAXTJW010000407.1:0-3771 GCA_964244305.1 uncultured Acetobacteraceae bacterium | reverse complement strand
GTGAAGCTGTTCGCCCGGGCGCGCGACGAGGACGCCTTCGTGCGCGAGTCCATCGACGACCACACGTCGGCGTTCCGGGCGCAGACGCGGATGATCTCGACCTTGATCCTGTCGCTGACGTCGATGAACGCGGCCCTGCTGGTCGGCATGGCCGCGCTGGCGCTGGCGCTCTGGTCGGATGGCCGTATCGCGGTCGGGCTGGTGGCGACGTCGATCGCACTGGCGTGGCAGATCACCAACACGGCCGGCTGGGTTGCCCGCAGCATCACCGCGATTTTCGAGAACGTCGGCATCGTGCAGGACGGCATGCGCTCGATCGCGGTGCCGCGGCAGATGCCGGACCGGCCCGGCGCCGCCGACCTTCGGCTCTCGCGCGGCGAAATCCGCTTCGACATGGTGCAGTTCGGCTATGGCGCGAGCCGGGGCGTGCTGCACGGGATCGATCTGGTGGTCGCACCCGGCGAGCGGATCGGCCTGGTCGGCGCGTCGGGCGCGGGCAAGTCCACGCTGGTGAACCTGCTGCTCGGCTTCTACACGCCAGAGACCGGGCGCATCCTGATCGACGGGCAGGACATTGCGGAACTGACGCAAGAAAGCCTGCGCTCGCAGATCGCCATGGTGACGCAGGACACCTCGCTGCTGCATCGGTCGATCCGCGACAACATCCGCTATGGCCGCCCCGGCGCGACGCAGGCCGACGTCGAGGCTGCGGCACGCCGAGCGCAGGCGCATGAGTTCATCCTCACGCTAGAGGACTGGCAGGGCCGCCGCGGCTACGACGCGCATGTGGGCGAGCGCGGGGTCAAGCTGTCGGGCGGGCAGCGGCAGCGGGTCGCCATCGCCCGGGTGATTTTGAAGGACGCGCCGATCCTGGTGCTCGATGAGGCGACGTCGGCATTGGACAGCGAGGTCGAGGCGGCGATCCAGGAGCAGCTCGACGCGCTGATGCAGGGCCGGACAGTGATCGCCATCGCGCACCGGCTGTCGACGATCGCGCGCATGGACCGGCTGCTGCTGCTGGACCAGGGCCGCATCTTGGAGCAGGGCACGCATGCGGAGTTGCTGGCGAAGGGCGGCGCCTATGCCCGGGCGTGGACCCGGCAATCGCTTGGATTCGAAGCGGCGATTTAGGTTGGGGAGAGTCGCGTCCTGACTTCGCCGGGACTGCCGCTACTCCGCAATGACCTCGCCAGAACCGCCCAGCTCGGCTGGGAAGTCCTTCAGCTTAGGCAGGCCGTCCCGCATGGGCAGCACCGTTTCGGCGTAGTTGACATGAACGCCAGGCGTGAAGGTGAGCGTCGGAATCGTCGCGGCGAAGACATCCACGAGGCCCAGGGTCGGATGATTGGTCATCAGGTGCCCGCCGCATTTCGTGCAATACTGACGCTGGCTCACCTCGGTCTTCTGGAACGTCGCCACGTGCTCGGCTCCGGATGTAATCTGCACGGCGTCGGGCTTCCACAGGCTGAATGCGTTCACCGGCCCCCCAGACCACGAACGGCAGGAACGGCAATGACAATAGCCCATGGCCTCCGGTGAACCCGTGACCTCCAAACCGACTGCGCCGCAAAAGCAGCTTCCAAGATGAGACATGGCTGTTTCTCCCGATTTGTTCTTGCTGGTTTACCAACCGAATGAAGCGATGATCCGATATCGGCATGCACAAATCAATCGGCGCACCATGGCACCGGCTTTCCTGCTTTGGGTATTGACGGCGGGCGTGCTTGCGCTGGGCGGCTGCGCGCAGACCGTCAACCCCGAGCCGTCCAGGTCGTATGATGGTCGATATGTCGGAACCCGCGAGTCCAACCTGTTGGAGGCGTGTGGGATCACGGCGACGACGGGCAGGACCGCCGCCGACATCGCCGGCGGGACGTTGAGGATGCAATTGTTCAATCCGGGCACGAAGATGACGGGAACGGTGGGCGCGGACGGCACGCTCCGGGCCTCCGGATTGTGGAAGAGCCCACACAGCTTTCACAACTTCACCATCCTGCACGGGCAGGTCGCCGGTGGCGTGCTGACCGGGACCGCATCGGATAGCCGGTGCATTACGGAGCTCGCGCTCAGGAAAGTAGGAAAGCGCTGACGTTCGCGGGTCGCCTCCGGGACATGGACCTCTACGGCGGTCAGTCCGACTGCAGAAACCCCCATCGCCCGACCGCCGGTTCCGCCGCCGCCCATTTCCACCGCGTGGCCTTCCGGCACAGCGACGTGGTGAACAGGCTCGCGTGGCCCCCACCCTCGACGCTGAACACGATCTCGCGGCAGGTGGCGAGCGGCGTCGCATACTCCCGCACGACGGCAAGCTCGCCTCGGGCGTTGCCGATCGGGATGGTATGGCGGATCTCCCAGGCGTGCGACCCGCCGACCGGTGCGTCCCCGGCCGCCTCGGCGATGGCGTCCTGCTCGCCCTGCTGGCGGCGAAGGACGACATAGCGGCGCAGCTCCTCCACGCCGGCCCGGACGCCGAGCCCGACCGCGAAGCCGACGGCCGGGTTCCCGGTCGCCGCCCCCGCGCCACCGCCCGCGGCGAGCCCGGCCACGTCCGACACCGAGGCGCAGCCGCCCAGCAAGGGCAGCGCCACCGTCGCGATTGCCCAGCGCCTCATTGCAGCCCGCTCCAACGCTCCGTCGCCGGCTCGGCCGACGCCCAGCGCCAGGCGTCGCCATCCCGGCAGATCGTCGCGGTGTAGAACGCGCGCAGCAAACCCTTGCGCGTCATGTCGTCGACGCTGAACACGATCTCCTTGCAGCGGAACGAGCCGACGCCGAATGCCCGGCTCACGACCACCTGGCCGGCCTCGTCGACCTCGATCGGCACGGTGTGGTGGATGGACCAGGTCTGTAGCGCGCCGGGCTCGAGCGGGCCGGCTGCCTGGGCGATTGCGTCCTGCTCGTTCCTATGCACGCGCCGTTCGGCGTATTTCAGCCCTTCGCTCGCGAGCGACCGCACCGCGAGGCCGATCGCAGCGGCGCCGGCGGCGGACTTCGTGACCGCCGTCGCAGCCCCGGCGCCCGCCACGCCCGCAAGGTCGGCGGTCCCCTCGGTCAGCAGCGAGCCGCAGCCCGACAGCGCCAGCAGTCCTGCCGCCAGACCAGCAACACGACCGCATCGTCCATGAAATCGTTGCATTTCGCTCCACAAGCCAAGCCGTGCCCCGGCCAAACCAGATGCAGCGTTCAGGGTCAACCCCGAGCCGCCGCCTTGCAGCCCGCCGATTTCCATCGCAGCCTGCGAACGTTGCGAAAGGACCCTTCCATGATCTTTGGCAAGGCCGGACCCCAATGACCCCAACGGCCCGCCGGGAGCGGTTCCGCGCCGTGCTGGCCGGCTCGGGCTGCGTCCATCCGGCCTCGGTCTGGGACGCCATGTCGGCGCGCATCGCCGAGGACCTTGGCTTCGAGACCGGCATCCTCGCCGGGTCGACGGCGTCGCTTGCGGTGCTGGGTGCGCCGGACCTGATCCTGCTGACCCTGACCGAGTTTGCCGACCAGGCGCGCCGTATCGGCCGGGCTTCGCGTCTGCCACTGCTGGTCGACGCGGACCACGGCTACGGCAACGCGCTGAATGTCATGCGGACGGTGCAGGAATTGGAGGCAGCAGGAGTCGCGGCGCTGACGATCGAGGACACCGACCTGCCGCGTCCCTTCGGCCCCGGCGGTGCGCGGCTGCTGCCGTTGGCGGCTGGCATTGGCAAGATCAAGGCCGCACTCGCCGCCCGCGCCGACCCAGCGCTGGTCGTGGTCGCCCGGACCAGCGCCCTCGAG
>CAXTJW010000406.1:0-3775 GCA_964244305.1 uncultured Acetobacteraceae bacterium | reverse complement strand
CACTGCGACCCGACGGTGGACCGGTTCGACTGGTATGTCGGCGTGCGCGGCGGCCGGGTCGAGTGCTTGTGGCCCGTGGCGGCCCGGGGAGGATTGGTATGACCAAGCCGGCATGAGTGGGCCGCATCGCTCGTTGGGGTCGCTGATCGAGCCGGGCATGCGGGTGCTGCATCCGGGCCGGCCGGATTGGGGCGTGGGCCAAGTGCAGTCGGCCGTCGGCGACCGCATCACCGTCAATTTCGAGCACGCGGGCAAGGTGCTGGTTAACGCAGCGGTCGTCGCGTTGGACATCTTGGACGGGGATGACAGTTGAAGACGGCGGGTGTACGCCCGACACTATGGACATGATCGATCCGTTTGGCCGCGCCATCACCTACTTGCGGGTGTCCGTCACCGACCGCTGCGACCTGCGCTGCGTGTATTGCATGTCGGAGGATATGACGTTCCTGCCCAAGGCCGACGTGCTGTCGCTGGAGGAGCTGGAGCGGCTGTGCACGGCGTTTATCCGGCTGGGCACCAACAAGATCCGTATCACGGGCGGCGAGCCGCTGGTGCGCCGGGATGTGCAGACATTGTTCCAGCGGCTGGGCGGGCAGCTGGGCCAGGGCCTCGATGAGCTGACGTTGACGACCAATGGCACCCAGCTCACGAAGCACGCCGCTGCGCTGTATGCCGCCGGGGTGCGCCGGGTGAACGTGAGCCTCGACACGCTGGATCCGGCCCGTTTCACCGCCATCACCCGATGGGGCAAGATCGAGAAGGTGCTGGACGGTATCGCGGCGGCGAAGGCGGCCGGGCTGCACGTCAAGATCAACGCCGTCGCATTGAAGGGCGTGAACGAGCACGAGATCGACGACATGCTGGCCTGGTGCGGCGAACGCGGCCATGACCTATGCCTGATCGAGACGATGCCGATGGGCGCCATCGACGGCGACCGCACGGACCAGTATCTGCCGTTGTCGCTGGTTCGCGCCCGGCTGCGGCAGCGCTGGACGCTGCAGGGAACGGACTACCAAACCGGCGGCCCCGCCCGGTATTTCGACGTGGCGGAGACCGGGACCCGGGTCGGTTTCATCACGCCGATGACCCACAACTTCTGCGAGAGCTGCAACCGCGTGCGGCTGACTTGCACGGGGACGCTGTATATGTGCCTGGGGCAGGACGACGCGGCGGACCTGCGGCGGGTGCTGCGGGATGGTGCGACCGACGTTGAGCTGGATGCCGCCATACGGCTGGCGATCACGCGCAAGCCGAAAGGGCATGACTTCGTGATCGACCGCCGCAGCACCGCGCCATCGGTGGATCGGCACATGAGCCTTACGGGCGGGTAAACCTCGACATGAACGTCCAATCCCCGTCCAACTTGTCCAGTCTGGCGCATGGGTCCGGCCTCACGCCGGGCTACATGTCGGGCTTCGGCAATGGCTTCGAGACCGAGGCCTTGCCCGGTGCCCTGCCGCTGGGCCGGAACTCGCCGCAGAAATGCGCCTACGGCCTGTATGCCGAGCAGCTTTCCGGCTCGCCATTCACGGCGCCGCGCACCAGCAACGAGCGCTCCTGGCTCTATCGCATTCGTCCGACGGTGGCGAACTGGGGCCGATTTCGTAGGGTCGACATGCCGCTCTGGCGCACCGCTCCGGCGCCGAACGAGGGTGGCTCGGCCGAGACGCCGCTCGCCCCCCTGCGTTGGGACCCGATCGCAATCCCGTCGGAGCCGCTCTCGTTCGTCGAGGGCGTCCGCACCATGACGACGGCGGGCGACGCCGGGGCGCAGGCAGGGATGGGTGCGCACCTGTATTTCGTGACCCGCTCCATGCAGGACGAATATTTCTACAACGCCGACGCCGAGATGCTGGTCGTGCCGCAGCAGGGTAGCCTGCGCTTCGCCACCGAGTTCGGGGCGATCGACGTCGAGCCCGGCGAAATCTGCGTCATCCCGCGCGGGGTCAAAATCCGGGTCGAGCTTCACGGCGGGCCGGCCCGCGGCTACTTGTGCGAGAACTACGGCGGCGCGTTCACCCTGCCGGAGCGCGGGCCGATCGGCGCCAACTGCCTCGCCAACCAGCGCGACTTCCTCACCCCCGTGGCGGCCTACGAGGACCATGACGCACCGTCGACGCTGTTCGTGAAGTGGGGCGGCCGGCTGCATGCCGCCGAGATCGCACATTCGCCGCTCGACGTCGTCGCCTGGCATGGCAACTACGCGCCTTACAAGTATGATTTACGCCGGTTCTCCCCGGTCGGGCCGCTGCTGTTCGACCATGCCGATCCCAGCATCTTCACCGTGCTGACCTCCGCGAGCGAGACGCCGGGTACGGCCAATATTGACTTCGTCATTTTTCCCGACCGCTGGCTGGTGGCGGAGAACACCTTTCGGCCACCGTGGTATCACATGAACGTCATGAGCGAGTTCATGGGCCTGATCTACGGCGTGTACGACGCCAAAAGCGGCGGCGGCTTCGCGCCGGGGGGCATCAGCCTGCACAACACGATGTTGCCGCACGGTCCGGACCTGGACGCCTTCGAGAAGGCCAGCACCGTGGATTTGGCGCCGCGCAAGCTCGAAGGCACGCTCGCTTTCATGTTCGAGACGCGCTTCCCTCAGCATGTGTCTGCGTTTGCCGCCGGGCACGCGGCGCTGCAGGCGGAGTATGGCTTCTATGGCCAGAAACTCGCCAAGCACTTCGATCCCAACCGGCCCTGAGCGAGTGCCGGGTGATCAGGGCCGGATCACGGTGAACTCGGACAGACCCCCATGCGGGAATCTGTGACGAAGGAGAGACACGATGACCGACCTCGCCAGCGCCTCACCGCAGCCTGGGTCCGCCGTTCCGCCGGATGACCTGCGGCGCCGGCTCATTGTTGCCGACCCTGACAGCACAGCCGTGCGGCACCTCTCGCTCGCCGGTGACACCTACACAATCTTGGTCAGCGGTGCCGAGACCGCCGGGCGCTATTGCCTGATCGACATGCATATACCCGCGGGTGGCGGACCGCCGCCGCATCGCCACGATTTCGAGGAGATGTTCACGTTGCTGGAGGGCGAAGTGGAGTTTACCTTCCGCGGTGAGGTGTCCAACGTGAGCGCCGGCTCGACGGTGAACATCCCGGCGAACGCGCCGCACGCCTTCAAGAACGCTTCGGGCCAGCCGGTGCGGATGTTGTGCATGTGCACGCCCGCCGGTCAGGAGGAGTTCTTCATGGCGATTGGCGACCGGGTCGACGGCCGTACATCGCCGCCACCGAAGCTTAGCGAGGAGGAGGCCGCCAAGCGTCGGGAGAAGGCGGGCGCACTCGCAGCCAAATACCGAACTGAGATGCTGAAGCCCTGAGGATACCCGTCTGGGAACCAGGAGCGTGGTGGGTCAAGGGCGGCCTAGCAATCATGCGTGACCACCACATCATGGCTGCCCGATGGCCCACCCGGTCATCGTTGCCATCCGTAGCGTTGCAGCCATGCGCCGGTCCCGCTCGCCGCATTTCGCCAACGCAGCCGGAAACAACGCCGGGGAAACGACACGCCGATCCCGCAAGGCAATTGCGTTGGCCTCGCCGGCCACGCGCAGATCGTGCAGCAGGGCGAGCGGCTCGGCATAGAGCAGCTCGATGTCCTCCACATCCGCCACCGGCAGCGCGAACCCGGCCCGCTGCAGCAAGGCGGCGAGGTCGCGCAATTCAGGGAAAGGCGAGATCCGGGGCGATGCGCCGCCCATCAGCTCGGCTTCGACCTGGGTCAAGGCCGTGCGCAGCTCCCCCAGTGTGCCCAATGCCGGCA
>CAXTJW010000405.1:0-3776 GCA_964244305.1 uncultured Acetobacteraceae bacterium | reverse complement strand
ACCGGCCGGCTGCCGAACGGCGAGACGCTGGCCTTGCCGATGAGCCCGCATCTCGCCGAGATGTATCGGGCGCTTGGCAGCCCGGATTAGACCGCGGCCTCGCGCCGGCAGCGTGGGCTGGCATATCGCCGGGTCGACCCGACATGGGTCCGCATGCCACGTCCATGGATCCCGCGCCGCGTGCTCGTCACCCCCTCCGCCCTTGCCTGGCCGGCCGGCGCCGCCATGGTCGACCGCGCCCAGGCGCTCGGTTCGGAAATCGTCAGGCTCAACGCCGACCGGCTGAGCGGCCTGCCCGATGCCTATCGCGACGCGAAGACCACCATGGCGGTCGTCACCGCGAGCCCGAGCCGGCGTCGCCTGCAGCCGATCCCGCCCAGCGCCGACTGGCGGTTCGACCTTGCCGAGGGCTGCCCGGCGCATTGCTCCTATTGCTATCTCGCCGGCTCGCTCGCGGGCCCGCCCATCATCCGCGCCTATGCCAACCTGCCCGAAATCCTGGCCGAGCTGCCGGCCGCCGTCGGCCAGGGCCGAGTGACATCCGTCTC
Source organism: uncultured Acetobacteraceae bacterium (assembly GCA_964244305.1). Classification (GTDB taxonomy): domain Bacteria; phylum Pseudomonadota; class Alphaproteobacteria; order Acetobacterales; family Acetobacteraceae; genus CAHJXG01. The sequence goes on along the minus strand of CAXTJW010000405.1, from coordinate 3,228 downwards.
CGCGGACCGGGCCGCCGAGGGCACGACGTTCGAGTGCTCCTGCTACACCGACCCGCTGTCGATCGAGCACCTGACCGGCAGCCTTGCCGCCTGCATCGCGCATTTCGGCGCCTGGGAGACGCCGGTGCAGCTTCGGTTCACGACAAAGTTCGACGCCGTCGGCCCGCTGCTCGGCCTTGCGCACAATCGGCGGACACGGATCCGTTTTTCGGTCAATGCACAGGCAGCCGAGCGGCACGAGGGCGGCGCGCCCCGCATGAAGGCGCGGCTCGCCGCCCTGCGTGCGGTCGCAGAGGCGGGCTACCCCGTCGGATTGACCGTGGCGCCGATCATGCGGGTGCCGGATTGGGCGGACGCCTATGACCGCCTGTTCGCGGACGTCGCCATGGCGCTCGACGGCGTCGCGGACGTCGACCTGACGGCGGAGCTGATCACCCACCGGTTCACCCCGAAGTCGAAGGAGGTGCTCGCCGGCTGGTATCCAGGCAGTCCGCTCGAGATGGACGAGGCGCAGCGGTCGCGGAAGATGACGAAGTTCGGCTCGGTGAAGTGGGTGTTCCCGAAGGAGCAGATGGCCGAAATGCGCTCGAGCCTGGAAACGGCGCTGGCCAGCCGCTTGCCGATGACGCGTCTATTATATTGGACGTAGATCAAACTTGGCGCGCTTCTATGTCATAAAAATGTCATAAATACGAAACACTTCCGTCTTCGTCCCTGCCTAGGGTGCGGCCATTCGCAATCGGGACTGCCGAACCGCGGGGATGGTCGGCAGCCGCCCTACCTAGGAAAACCGAATGAGCATTACGTCTAAGATGCTGGCAACGGCCGCGCTGGGATGCGCTCTCGTGCTCCCGGCCGCGCTCCCCGCGGCGGCCCAGCAGATTACCGGCGCCGGTGCGACCTTCCCGAATCCAGTGTATCAAAAATGGGGCGAGGGTGCGCAGCAGTCGATCGGCATCCAATTAAACTACCAGTCGGTCGGCTCCGGCGCCGGGCAGACGCAGATCAAGAACCGCACGGTCGACTTCGGCGCCTCCGACGCGCCAGTGCCCGCGGCGGCGCTGAAGGAGAGCAACCTGCTGCAGTTTCCTTCGGTGATGGGCGCGGTCGTGGCGATCGTGAACATTCCGGGCGTCACCGACAATCAGATGAAGCTGTCGGGCGCGCTGCTGGCCGACATCTACCTCGGCAAGATCACCAAATGGAACGATCCGAAGCTCGCCGAGCTGAACGCTGGTGCGGAGCTGCCGAACCTGGCGATCGCGCCGGTGTATCGCGCCGACGGCTCGGGCACGACGTCGATCTGGACGTCGTACCTCTCGGCGGTCGATCCGGAGTTCAAGGCGAAGGTCGGCGTCGGCACGTCGGTGCGCTTTCCCGCCGGCACCGGGGCGCGCGGCAACGAGGGCGTTGCCGGCACGGTCCGCAACACCCGCGGCGCGATCGGCTACGTCGAGAACGCCTATGCGACGCAGAACAAGCTGGTCACGACGCAAATCCGTAACAAAGCCGGCAACTTCGTGACCCCCACCACGGAGGCGTTCATCGCCGCCGCGCAGAACGCGGATTGGTCCGCCCCGGACTTCGCCGCCAGCCTGGTCGATCAGCCCGGCGACAAAAGCTGGCCGATCGTCTCCCCCACCTTCATTCTGCTGCCCAAAGACGGCAAGGACCCGGTGCATACCGCGGCGGTGATGAAGTTCTTCGACTGGGCCTATACCAACGGAGCCAAGATGGCGCAGGACCTCGAATACATCCCGTTGCCCGCCGCCGTGCAGACCGCGGTGCGCGCCGCTTGGAAGGCCGAGATCAAGGGTCCCGACGGCAAGCCCATCCCTACGCCATAACTCGTTTGCGACCAGGGGCCGCCATCGCCGGCGGTCCCGCTCTCCTTATTGGGACCAACCGTGCAGCAAACAGCCTCAACCGCGCTTCCAGCCGTCGGGTCGGCTCCATCCGCAAAACGCCGCAGCGGCGCAGCCGGCGACGCCGTGTTCGAGTGGATGTGCCGGATTGCGGGCGTGTTCGTGCTCATCCTGCTGGGCGCCATCATCGTCGAGCTGTTCGTGGGGGCGCTGCCGGCGTTTCGGCAGTTCGGCCTCGCCTTCGTCTGGACCGAGCTGTGGGATCCGGTCGCCGAGGAGTATGGCGCGCTGGTTCCGGTCTACGGCACCATCGTGACCTCGGTCCTGGCGCTGATCCTCGCCATTCCCGTCGCCTTCGGCATCGCCTTCTTCCTGACTGAGCTCGCGCCCGACTGGCTGCGCCGCCCGGTCGGCACCGCGGTCGAGCTGCTGGCCGCCGTGCCCAGCATCATCTACGGCATGTGGGGCTTCTTCGTCGTCGTGCCGATCATGGCGCAGGTCATCCAGCCGCCCTTGATCGACAGCATCGGCGAGCTGCCGCTGATCGGTTTCCTGTTCGCCGGGCCGCCGTTCGGCACCGGCATCCTCACCGCGGCGCTTATTCTCGCGATCATGATCATTCCTTTCGTCGCGGCCACCATGCGCGACGTCTTTGCGACCGTCCCGCCCGTGTTCAAGGAAAGCGCCTACGGCCTGGGCGCGACGCGCTGGGAGGTGATGTGGAGCATCGTGCTGCCCTACACCCGCAAGTCCGTCGTCGGCGGGATCATGCTTGGCCTCGGGCGCGCTTTGGGTGAGACGCTGGCCGTCACCTTCGTGATCGGCAACGCCAACCGGATCACCACCACCCTGTTCGGACCCGGCAACACCATCGCGTCGCTGGTGGCGCTCGAGTTCGGCGAGGCGGGCCCAGGCAGCCTGAAGCTTTCGGCCTTGCTGGCGCTCGGCTTCATCCTGTTCGTGTTGTCGTTCATCGTGCTCGCCATCTCGCGGCTGCTGCTGCGGCCGCGCGCCAAGGGGGCGGCGGTATGAGCGGCGCAGTTCTCGGCGGAATGCCGCCAAAGGACGCCGAGACGTCGTCGCGCCTCGGCCGGCGACGCGGCCGCAAGGACAAGGTCATGACCGGCCTGGCGGTGGCCATGACCGTGTTCGGGCTGCTGTTCCTGGCCTCGATCCTGTTCACCCTGTTCTGGCGCGGCCTTGCGGCGATGAGCCCCAGCGTGTTCACCGAGATCACGCGCCCGCCGGGTTCGCATGGCGGGCTGTTGAACGCCATCGTCGGCACGGTCATCCAGGTCGGCATCGGCACGCTGATCGGCACGCCGATCGGCATCCTGGTCGGCACCTACCTCGCGGAGTACTC
>CAXTJW010000404.1:0-3789 GCA_964244305.1 uncultured Acetobacteraceae bacterium | reverse complement strand
GTGCGCGAGCTCGAGAACCTCATGCGCCGGCTCGCGGCACTCTATGCGCAGGAGACCATCACGGATGAGGTCATCGCCACCGAGCTGATGGAGACCGGGGTCGACGCCGAGCAAACGCACAACTCCGCCAGTCCCGAGCCGCTAGCGCTCGCGGTCGAGCGGCATATCCGGCAATTTTTGGCTGCCAGTCGTGACGGAATGCCAATGCGTGACATCTATGACCAAGTCATTGCCGAGGTGGAGCGCCCATTAATCCAGATGACGCTGTCGGCCACACGCGGCAACCAGATCAAGGCGGCGTCGATGCTCGGGCTCAATCGCAACACGCTGCGCAAGAAGATCCGCGACCTGGACATCCCGGTCGTGCGCGGGATCGGCTAAACGTGAACGCGTCCAGCAAGCCGGAGGCGTTGCGCCCGGCCGCGGCGAAACGGCCGCCCCGCTCGTTGCTGCGCCGCATGGCCGATGCGCTGCTCGGCAAGGTCACGACGCTGTTGCTGGCCGCCTTCGCGCTGGCGCTGGGCATCTCGACATTTGCGATGATGTCGGGCGGGGTGTCGCTGACGCCAAACCTGATGTTCGCGCTCGTGCTGTCGAACCTGGTGGTCGTGCTGTTGCTGGGCACTGTGTTGGCCGGGCGCATTACCCGGGTTTGGGTGGAGCATCGGCGCGGGTCGGCCGGGTCGCGGCTGCACGTGCGGCTGGTGCTGCTGTTCAGCGTCGTCGCCGTAACGCCGGCCATCGTTGTCGCGGTGTTCGCGACCATTTTCTTCAATCTCGGCATCCAGTCATGGTTCAACGACCGCGTCCGCATGGCCCTCAACGAAGGGCTGGAGGCGTCGCGCGGGTACCTTGAGGAGCACCGCAACAACGTCCGCGCGACCGCCCTCGGCATGGCCAACGACCTGGCGCGGGACGGGCATTTCGTTGGCAAGAATGCGCTGGATTTCGGTGAGAACCTGCGCGTGCAGACCGTGCTGCGCGGGCTGACCGAGGCGATCATCTACGATCCCAGGACGAACCTGGTGGTCGTGGGAGTCGGACCCATGTCCGGCCTCGATACGGAGTTGCCGCCCGCGGAGGCGACGGAATTAGCAAAAACCGGCGACGTTGCGGTGCTGGGGTCGCCCGACGAGAGCCGGGTGCGGGCGGTGGTCCAGCTCAACTCCACCCCAAGCCTGATGTTGCTGATCGGACGGCCGATCGATCCGCAAATCCTCGACCACATGGCGCGGACCGAGCAGGCGGTGGCCGAATACAAGCAGTTGGATGAAAGTCGTTCGGGGCTGCAGGTGACGTTCGCGCTCATCTTCGCGCTCGTGGCCCTGTTGGTGCTGTTTGCGGCCATCCTGATCGGGCTGGTGCTGGCGAACCAGATCGCACGGCCGGTCGGGCGGCTCATCCTTGCAGCCGAGCGGGTGCGCGCTGGGGACCTGTCGGTGCGGGTGCCGGAGGTGCAGAGCGAGGACGAGGTGGCCGGGCTGTCGCGCGCCTTCAACCGCATGACCGGCCAATTGGCGGCGCAGCGGACGGAGCTTTTGGACGCCTATAGCCAGATCGACGAACGGCGGCGCTTCACCGAGACGGTGCTGGCGGGCGTATCGGCTGGGGTGATCGGGCTCGACTCGTCCGGCCATGTCGAGCTGCCGAACCGCGCGGCGAGCGAGCTGGTGGGCCTGGATCTGATGGCGGTGATCGGACTGCCGCTCGGCCAGGTCGTGCCGGAGTTTGCAGCGTTGTTAAATCAGGTCGACGACCAGCCGGAGCGTGCGCGCACCGCCGAGGTCCAGATCGGCCCGCCATCCCGCCGCCGCATTCTGCTGGTACGGATCGCGACCGACCTGCGCAGCGGCAGGCCGGATGGCTACGTTGTCACGTTCGACGATATCACCGAGCTGCAATCGGCCCAGCGCAAGGCTGCCTGGGCGGACGTCGCCCGGCGTATCGCGCACGAGATCAAGAATCCGCTGACCCCGATCCAGCTCTCGGCGGAGCGGCTGAAGCGGCGGTTTTCCAAGGAGATCACCTCTGATCCAGAGACGTTCATACAGTGTGCCGACACCATCGTGCGCCATGTCGGCGATATCGGCCGCATGGTCGACGAGTTCTCGGCGTTCGCCCGCATGCCACAGCCGGTGCTGCGCCCCGAGGACGCCGGCCGCATCGCGCGCGAGGCGCTCGTGCTGCAGCGGAGTGCCCGGCCCGAGATCGTTTGGTCGACCGATATTCCGGACCGCGGGCCGATGACGATCTGCGACCGCCGCCTGGTCGGCCAGGCGCTGACGAACCTGCTGCAGAACGCGGCCGACGCGGTGGCGATGCGGCCGCGCGCGCCGGGTCAGCCCGCCGGGCATATCGCTGTCTCCGTCCATGCAGTCGATGGCCGTGTGGCGCTGCAGGTCCGCGACGACGGGGTTGGCCTGCCGGACCAGGACCGAGAGAGCCTGACCGAGCCCTATGTGACGCACAAGCCCAAGGGGACCGGGCTTGGCTTGGCGATCGTCAAGAAGATTATGGAAGATCACGGTGGCAGCCTAGCGCTGGACGACTGCCGCGATGGACCCGGCGCAGTGGCGACATTGTCCCTGCCGCTCGTGGTAACCGAACCGGTGAAGGCTTAACGATGGCAAACGAGATCCTTATCGTCGACGACGAGCCCGATATTCGCATGCTGATCGAGGGCATCCTCGAGGACGAAGGCTACACCGTCCGCCAGGCCGCCGACTCCGACGCTGCCCTGGCCGCTTTCCGCATGCGACGACCGTCGCTCATCATCCTCGACATTTGGCTGCAAGGGTCTCGCCTCGATGGGCTAGGCATCCTGCGGGCATTGCTGTCCGAGGAGCCGCATGTCCCCGTCGTCATGATCTCCGGCCATGGCACGATCGAAACGGCGGTGGCCGCGATCCAGCTCGGCGCCTACGACTTTATCGAAAAGCCGTTCAAGTCGGATCGGCTGCTGCTGATCATCCGGCGTGCGCTCGAGGCCGCCCGCCTGGCGCAGGAGAACGCGGAGTTGCGGCTTCGCGCCGGGTTCGAGTCGAACCTGACCGGACATAGCTCCGCCATCACCGCATTGCGCGCGGCCGTGGAGCGCGTGGCGCCGACGGGGTCGCGCGTGCTCATCAGCGGTCCGGCCGGGTCGGGCAAGGAGGTCGCGGCGCGCATGGTGCACTCGCGGTCGCGGCGGGCGGATGGCCCGTTCGTGGCACTGAATTGCGCGACGCTCAATCCGGCGCGTTTCGAGGAGGAGCTGTTCGGCGTCGAGGCCGGTTCCGATGCCCTGGCCGCGCCGCGCCGCGCCGGCATGCTCGAGCGCGCGCATGGCGGGACGCTGCTGCTGGACGAGGTGTCGGACATGCCGCTCGAGACCCAGGGCAAGATCGTGCGTGCACTGCAGGACCAGACGTTCGAGCGGCTGGGCGGCTCCTCGCGGGTGAAGGTCGACGTGCGTGTGCTGGCCACCACCAACCGCGACCTGCAGGCGGAGATCGGCGCCGCCCGGTTCCGTGAAGATTTGTATTACCGGCTGGCGGTGGTGCCGATCCGCATGCCAAGCCTGAAGGAGCGGCGGGAGGATGTCCCGGAACTCGCGCGATACTTCTTGGAACGCTCCGCCGAGACGTCCGGTATGCCGGGGCGCGAGCTGTCGACGGACGCGATGACGGCGCTGCAGGCGTATGACTGGCCCGGCAATGTCCGGCAGTTGCGCAACCTGATGGACTGGCTGCTGATCATGGCGCCGGGCGGGACGGCCGACAGCATACGCGCCGAGATGCTGCCCGCCGA
>CAXTJW010000403.1:0-3794 GCA_964244305.1 uncultured Acetobacteraceae bacterium | reverse complement strand
ACGGCGGTGCCCCAGGTGGCGGGGATGTCGTGCAGCCGGCGGTAGGTGTTGGCGCGCGGGTTCATCCAGCTGCCGAATACCGCGCCGATCGCGCCCCAAAGCTGCTCGTGCGGGTCCATCGGGAACGGCGCGCCGCGTTCGGCATGGACCATCTCCTTGTATTCGACGACGACGCGCTGCCAGTCCTCGGGCGTCAATGCCGTGTCCTCGACGACGCCGGCGTCGATCTTCGCCGTCTCGATGATCTCCTCGAAGCGGTGGTGGTCGACGCCCAGCACGACGGACCCATACATCTGGATGAACCGGCGGTAGCTGTCCCAGGCGAAGCGCGGGTCGCCTGAGGCCGCCTCGAGCCCGCGCACCGTCTCGTCGTTGAGGCCGAGGTTCAGCACCGTGTCCATCATGCCCGGCATCGACACCCGCGCGCCGCTGCGGACCGAAACCAGCAGCGGCTTGGCCGGGTCGCCGAAGCTGAGCCCGACCGCGGCTTCGACAAGTCCCAGCGCGTCCCGCACCTGCTGCTGCAGCTCCGGCGGATATTTCCGGCCGTTGTCGTAGTAGGCCGTGCACAATTCGGTCGTGATGGTGAAGCCCGGCGGCACCGGCAGCTCGATGCTGGCCATCTCCGCCAGGTTCGCGCCCTTGCCGCCCAAGAGGTTGCGCATGTCTGCGCGGCCCTCGTTGTGCCCGGCGCCGAAGCTGTAAACCCATTTAGTCATGTTTTTTCCAGGCCTTCGATACGAGAGAAGTCGGCGGCGCGGCCCATGGCAGCGCCGACGCGGGCGAGCAGGCGCAGGCGGTTCCGGCGCAGCGCCGGGTCGGGCGCGTTGACGGTCACCTGATCGAAAAAGGCGTCGAGCGGCGGACGGAGCGCGGCCAAGGCGTGCATCGCTTCAACATAGCGCTCACTGCCGATGCTGTCCTGAACCGAAGGTTCTGCAACGTCCAGTGCGGCGGCGAGCGCCTGTTCCTCCGGCTGGGATAGCGCGTCCCGGTCGATGGCGCCAGAGTGCGGGCCATCGCGCTTGTCCTCGATGCGCAGGATGTTGGCGGCGCGGCGGCTGGCGGCGAGCAGGTCGGCGCCGTCGGGGGTGGACAGGAAATCTGCGACGGCATTGGTGCGGGCCAGCAGGCGCACGATGTCGTCATCCGCCCCCGCGGCGAACACGGCCGACAGCACGTCGTGCCGCGCGCCCTCGGCCCGGAGCTGCACGCGCAAACGGTCGGCGAGGAAGGCCAGCAACGCGTCGACCGGCACCGGCGCGGGCAGCCCATCGCCGGCCGCCTCGAACACGCGCGCCAACTGCAGCCGCAACCCATTCTCGCGCACCAAGCGGATGATCCCGAGTGCGGCGCGCCGCAGCGCATAGGGGTCGCCCGATCCGGTCGGCGCCTCGCCCACTGCGAAGAAGCCGGCGAGCTGGTCGATTTTATCGGCCAGTGCGAGCGTGATCGCGACGGGTTCGGCTGGCGCTGGGTCGCCGGGTCCTTTTGGCGAATAATGCTCGCGCACGGCGTTGGCGACGCTCGGGTCCTCGTTGTCGTGCCGGGCGTAGTAGCCGCCCATCACGCCCTGCAGTTCCGGGAATTCGGCCACCATGCCCGTCGTGAGGTCCGCCTTGGCCAGCAGGGCGGCGCGGCCGGCCAGCACCGGGTCGGCGCCGATCATCGGGGCGATATATTGTGCCAGGCGCCGCAGCCGCTTGACCCGCGCGCCTTGGCTGCCGAGCTTGGCATGGAACGTCATGCCGTCCAGCGCCGCCACCCGGTCGGCGAGCGGCGTGCGGCGGTCGAGGTCCCAGAAATAGCGGGCGTCGCTGAACCGGGCGCGCAGCACCCGTTCGTTGCCGGCGATGATCGCGGCGCCCCCGTCCGTCGCCTCGATATTGGCGGCGAAGGCGAAGCGCGCGGCGGGCGAGCCGTCGGCGTGGCGCAGGGCAAAATAGCGCTGGTTGATGCGCATGCTGACCTGCATGACCTCGGGCGGCAGGTCCATGTAGGCGTCGTCGATGCGGCCCAGCAGCGGCACCGGCCATTCCACCAGCCCGGCCACCTCGTCGAGCAGGCCGTCATCCGGCACGACCTGCAGGCCCTCGGCGGCGGCGAGGCTGGCGATCCCCTCGGCGACCAGGCGGCGGCGCTCGCTGGCGGCGGGGATCACGCGCCGGGCGTGCAGGCCGCGGCGCCACTCGGCGAGGGTCGACACAGCGAACGGGCCGGGCGCATGGAAGCGGTGGCCCTCGGTCATGTCACCGGACATCAGGCCATGGCCGTCATCCGCGCCATCGGCCAGCGCGAAGGGCACCACGCGTCCGTCGAGCAGGCACACGATGCGGCGCAGCGGGCGCACCCAGGTGAATGCGCTGCCGTCGCCCCAGCGCATCGACTTCGGCCAGGGAAACCGGCGCAATAGCGGCGGCATGGCGGAGGCGATCAGCGTCGCGGCCGGGGTGGCCGGGCTGGCGATGGTCAGGACCCAGTGCGCGCCGTCCTGCACCAACTGGTCGCGCGCGGCGCCGTGCTTGCGCAGGAAGCCGGCCAGCGCCTGTTCTGGCGCATTGGCGCGCGGGCCGCGTTCGACGCTGCTGCTCGCCGGCACCTCGGCCCGAATTGTCGCGGCCAGGGCGATGCGGCGCGGGCCATGGAAGGTTTCCACGCCTTCGGGGGCGAGCGGAGCCAACGCCTCGGTCAGCAGGCGCGCGAGGTCGTCCGCCGCCCGCGCCTGCATGCGCGCGGGGATTTCCTCGCTGAACAGTTCGAGCAGCAGATCGGGCATCAGGCCAGCGCGGAGACGATGTCGGTCTGGCTGAAATCGTTGCCCTTGAACAGCAAGGGCTCGCCTGTCTGCTTAGCCAGCGCGTAGGAATAGCAGTCGCCGAAGTTGAGCCGGGTGGGGTGATGGCCTCTGCCGTAGTCCAGGTTTGCCCGCCGAGCGATCCACGCCATGTCCGCGTCCACGGCGGCGATATCCAGGTTCAAACGGGCCACCAGATCATCGAACCGATTTTTAACGGCCGGATGCTGATCGAGGCTCTCCACGACCATATGGACTTCAACCCATGTTGCAGCGCTGATTTTTCGCTGCTGTGTTCGCGATAAGGCACGCAGCAAAACGTCGGCATCCGGCTCATCCAAGACGATCGCCATAAGCGCCGAACTGTCCACGATCACCGCGGCAGGCCTGTTTCGTCGTCATAAGGCCACGAGTGATCCGAGCCGGGAAGTGGATGCCGCAAATGGCGATTGATGTCGTCGACGATCGCGCGAAGCTCTTGATACTCAGTCTCCTCTCGGTGCTCTGTCTCAGCACCTTCCTTTGCAACTCGGTCCCGCTCCAATGCCTCCCGTAGTGCAGTGGTCACCACAGACTCGATGCTCTCTCCCCGCAGGCTTGCAAGCTCTGCAGCCAGTCCATAAGCCTCATCGCTGTCGATCTTTAGCTCTGCACCCATTCCGTCAGGATAATCCGCCGCTCAGGCAGAAACAACCAGCGCTTCCCCGGCCAGCCAGCCCTCGCAACAGCCGCGCGCCAGCGTCCGCACCCGGCCGATATACGCAGCCCGCTCCGTCACCGAAATCACCCCGCGCGCATCCAGCAAGTTGAAAAGATGGCTCGCCTTGATGCACTGGTCATACGCCGGCAACGCCAGCAACGCCTGCAGCAACGACGCACACTCCGCCTCCGCATCCGCGAAATGCCGCGTCAGCATCGCGGTATCGGCGCGTTCGAAGCCATACGCGCTGTATTCCCGCTCGCTGCGCAGGAACACGTCGCCATAGCTCACCCCGGCGCC
>CAXTJW010000402.1:0-3797 GCA_964244305.1 uncultured Acetobacteraceae bacterium | reverse complement strand
TGTCGGGCGGCTTCGAGCCGGGCAAGGAGACCAAGCTGTTCAAGCACGATCCCGATGAAACCGCGTCGGAGGCGGACGCTGCACAAGGCGCGTTGATCGCGCTGATCGCCGCCTTCGACGATCCCGGCCGCGCCTATCTGTCCCGGCCGCACCCAGGCGCCGCGCCGCGGTTCTCCGACTACACGCAACTCGCCCGCGTCGCGGAGTGGGCCGCGCTGGAGGACGACGAATGACCGATCTCCCGACGACCGCCCGCGCCCGCGCCGAGGCGGAGCAGCGCCAGGCGTCCGACCCCACCATATCCGCCTTCGTCGCCGCGTCGGCCGGCTCCGGCAAGACCAAGCTGCTGACCGACCGCATGCTGCGGCTGATGCTGACCGGGGCGACGCCGTCGCGCATCCAATGCCTGACGTTCACCAAGGCGGCGGCGGCGGAGATGGCGCTCCGGCTGCAGCATCGGCTGGGCCGCTGGCTGACGATGGACGACGCCGAGTTGGACGCCGATCTGGCAGGCCTGCTGGTGCCGACCGGGGACGACGCCCGGCGCGATGCGCGCGCTCTGTTCGCCCAGGTGCTGGACCTGCCCGGCGGGATGCGCATCGGCACCATCCACGCGTTCTGCCAGTCGCTGCTGCGGCGGTTCCCGCTTGAGGCTGCGATCTCGCCGCATTTCCGCCTGGTCGAGGATGCGGACGCGCGGACCGCCATGGAGCAGGCGCGCGAGGGCGTGCTGGCTGGGTTCCCGGCCGATGCGCTGCTGGAGCTGGCGGGCCTGACCTCGGCAGAGGGCTTCGGTCGGCTGGTGGCAGCGCTCGATGCGAAGCGCGGCGCGCTGGCGCCGGCGATGGCCCTGACGGCGCCGCAGCTCATTGCCGCCATGCGGCGCGCGGCGGGCGCCGGGGCAGGGGACGACGCCACGCTGCTGGCCGCCGCGGTCGAATGGCCGGCGCGGGAGAGCATCGTCGCGGCGCAGCGCATCGCCCAGGCGCACGGCTCCCCGGGGGTGCAGCAGAAGGCCGAGCGCCTGCTCGGCTGGCTCGGCCTGCCGCCCGACCTGCGGCGCGAGCATTGGGACGAATGGCTCAAGGAGCTGCTGACCGGCGTCGGCGAGCCCCGCGCGCGCAGCTCGTTCGCGGCGAAGGGGCTGGACACGAAACATCCGGAGATCGCCGAGCTGATGGTCGCCGAACAGGTGCGGGTGCTGGCGGTCGAGGACCAACGCCGGGCGCTGCGCGTTGCGGCGGTGTCCGCGGCGCTGCTGCAGCTGGCCTCGCCGGTGCTGCGGGCCTACGCCGGGCGCAAGGAGGATGCGGGCCTGCTGGATTACGGCGACCTGATTGGCCGCACCTCCGACCTGTTGCGCGACCCCGGCGCGGCCTGGGTGTTGTACAAACTCGACGGCGGCATCGACCATCTGCTGCTGGATGAGGTGCAGGACACCGCGCCGGAGCAGTGGCAGATCGCGCACCGGCTCACGGAGGAGTTTTTCGCCGGGCTGGGCGCGGCGGCCGACGAGGGGCGCCAGCGCACGTTCTTCGCGGTCGGCGATCCGAAGCAGAGCATCTACTCGTTCCAGGGCGCCGATCCCCGGGAGTTCGAGCGGTCCCGCGCCGAGATGGCCGCCCGCGTCGGCCCGGCCGAGTGGCGGGACGTGGCGCTCGATGTGTCGTTCCGCTCGACGACGCCGGTGCTGGCCCTGGTGGACGCGGTGTTCGCCGATGCCGACGCGGCGCAGGGCGTGGCCGACGACGGTCCGCTGCACCACTTCGCCGACCGCGCTGGGGCGGCTGGCCGGGTCGAGCTATGGCCGCTCACGCCGGTGCCGGACGCGCCGGTTCCGGAGAAGTGGATGCCGCCGGACAGCAACATGGGCCAGGTCTCGGCGCCGCAGCGGCTGGCGGACGCGCTGGCGGGCTGGATCCATGACGCCCTGCGGGACGGGGTGCGGCTCGAGAGCCGGGACCGCCCGCTGGCGCCCGGCGACGTGCTGGTGCTGGTGCGCCGGCGCGACGACTTCGCCAAGTCGCTGGTGCGGGCGCTGAAGGCGCGCGGCGTGCCGGTCGCCGGGCTGGACCGCCTGGTATTGGACGAGCAGGCGGCGGTGCAGGACATGCTGGCGCTGTGCGACGCGATATTGTTGCCGGAGGACGACCTGGCGGTGGCCTGCGTGCTCACCAGCCCGCTCGGCGGCCTGGCGGACGACGACCTGATGCGGCTGTCGATCGGGCGGCAGGGCACGCTGTGGGACGCGCTGCGCGACCGTGCGAATGAGCACGGGGCGTGGAGCCAGGCTTGGACGCTGCTGTCCACCCTGCAGTCCCGTGCCGACTACGTGACACCGCACCATCTGATCGCCGAGGCGCTCGGCCCGCTCGGCGGGCGCGCCCGGCTGTTGGCGCGGCTGGGGCCGGACGCTGCCGAGCCGCTCGACGAGCTGCTGAACGCCGCGTTGGCCTATACCGCGCAGCGTGCGCCGTCGCTGCAGGGCTTCGTCCACTGGCTGCGCCGGTCGGGCGCCACGGTGAAGCGCGAGGCCGAGGGCGCTGGCGGCACGGTGCGGGTGATGACGGTGCACGGCGCGAAGGGCCTGCAGGCGCCGCTGGTGATCCTGCCCGACACGACCGCGCTGCCGCCCAAGGACGAGCCGTTCGGCTGGCGCGCCGATCCCACGACCGGCGTCATGCTGCCGTTGTGGTCGCCGCGCCGGGAATTTCGCTGTGCGGCGGTGGACCAGGCGCGGTCGGCCGAGCAGGAGTTGAAGGCGAAGGAGTACAATCGGCTGCTGTATGTCGCCCTGACGCGGGCGGAGGACCGGCTGCTGATTTGCGGCTGGGAGACCCGCAAGGGCGTGCCGGAGCAGAGCTGGTATCGCATGGTGCAGCGCGGCTTCCAGGCGCTGGGGGCGGAGACGTCGGCGTTCGACGCGGTGCCGGGTGCGTGGCCGGGCGTTTGCCTGAGCCAAGACAGCGGGCAGACCGCACCGCCAGGTTCGGGCAAAGCGCCCGCCGGCGATCCCGCCGCGCCTTTGCCGGCATGGGCCGGCCGTCCCGGCGATTGGCGGCCGGACCCGCCGCCGCCGGAACCGCCGGTTCCCGTCCCGCTCGCCCCCAGCCGGCCGGACGGTGCGGCGCTCGGTCCGGTGCCGCGCGCCGCCTCGCCGTTGTTGTCGCACGACGCCGCCGGGCAGCGTTTCCTGCGCGGCAATCTGGTGCACACGCTGCTGCAGCATCTGCCGGACCTGCCGGAGGAGGCCCGCGCCGACGCCGCGCTGACGCATTTGCGGTTCGGCGGCTTTGGGCTGACTCCGGCCGAGGTCGACACGCTGGCTGCGCAGACCATGGCCGTGCTGGCCCATCCGGAGCTGGCGCCGCTGTTTGGCCCCGGCAGCCGGGCGGAGCAGCCGCTCACTGGCCTGATTGGCGATGTGGTCGTGAGCGGCGTCGTGGACCGCATGGTGGTGCTGCCGAACGAGGTCCTGCTCGCCGACTACAAGACCCACCGCGCGGCGCCCATGGACGTTGCGGATACGCCGGTGCGCTACCTGCGGCAGTTGGCGGCCTATCGCGCGGTCCTGCGCGGCGTCTATCCTGGCCGTTCCGTGCACTGCGCGCTGGTCTGGACCGACGAGGCGACCGTCGTCAGCGTTCCCGGAATGTTGCTGGACGCGCATCAGCCCCGCGCTTGATCCCCACCCGCGAAAACCCCAACTATCGGGTTGAATAAATCAGATGTGAACGGGAGAGCAACATGAGCGAGAACACGGTCGCGGTCGGCGACGACACTTTCAAGGCGCAGGT
>CAXTJW010000401.1:0-3805 GCA_964244305.1 uncultured Acetobacteraceae bacterium | reverse complement strand
GCGATCCGGCCGGAACCGCTGCCGAGCCATGGGCGCAGCAGCGCCGCAAGCTCGTCATCGCTGAGCGGACGGGCCACGGCGACCCCGGCGGTGCCGCGCAGCAGCGCCAACACCCGGTTCAAGCGCGACGCTGCGCCTTCGATCGCCGTTGCCGTGGGTTGCGGGACCTGGACCGTGAGCACCGCGCCCGCTCCCTGTTGCCAATGCTGCGCCAGGGCACTGGCCGCCACGGTGCCCGCCAGCGCCAGCGCCGCCAAAAACGCCATCGCGGCCACCAGCGAAGGCAGCAGCCGATCCGACAAGGCGCGCCGCAGCCCAAGGTCGTCGAAGCGGGCCGGACGCAGCAGCGCGGGCGTCCTGTTCGGCCGAGCGGGACTATCCATCGCGGGTCAAACAGCCGTCGCTCAGCCGGAGCGTGTGGGCCGGGTGCCGGGCGACCAGGCCGGTATTGTGCGTCGCGACGACGACGGTGGTGCCCAGGCGGTTCATCTCGTGCAGCAACTGCATCAGCCGTTCGGCTTGCGCCTCGTCCAGGTTGCCGGTGGGCTCATCGGCGAGCAGCAGCAGCGGCCGGGCGACGACGGCACGGGCGATCGCGACGCGCTGCTGCTCGCCGCCGGACAGTTCGGCCGGGCGGGACTGCAGCTTTTTCGACAGCCCGACCCAGCTCAGCAGCTCGACCGCATCGACCCGGACCTGGCCCTCCGGCCGGCCGGCAAGCCGAAGCGGCAGCGCCACGTTGTCGAAGGCCGAGAGGTGCGGCAGCAGGCGGAAGTCCTGGAAGATCATGCCGATCCGCCGCCGCAAGATCGGCAGGCGCGGCCGGCCCGCGGCGGCGATATCCTGACCGAGCAGGGTGAGCTGGCCATGGGTGGGGCGCACCGCCAGATGCAGCAGGCGGAGCAGGCTGGTCTTTCCCGCGCCGGACGGGCCTAGCAGCCAGCGGAATCCGCCCTCCGGGATGCTGAACGATAGGCCATGCAGCACTACATTGGCGCTGCTGGCCGGTCCGTACTGCAGGCCGACCTCATCTAGGCGCACCATCCGCCGCGTTCCTTTCGCCTGTCATGGCGCCGTCAACCTCTTGCGTTCCGGCCGGGGTGCTGATCCTGTTCGCGTCGCCGGCTGGGGAGTATCACAATCCTATGCGGATCGTTTGCCCATCATGTTCTGCAGCGTTCGAGGTGCCCAAAACACGGCTGGCGCCGGGCCAGATCGTGCGCTGCGCCCGGTGCGGCCAGGATTGGACCCCGCTTGGCGAGCCGGAGCCGGTATTTACGGCGCCCTCCGCGCCGGCCGAACCGCCGCCGCCTGCGACGAATACTGAGCTTCCGTCCGAACTCACCTCCAGGCTCGCTGATGAATACCCGCCGTTGCCGGAGTCGCCGAAGGCTGGCCGGCTGAGGCCGATGCTCGACCAGCTTGGCTCAATAGGAGAACCGGCGCTCATGGCCGGCTGGGCGGCAAGCATCCTCCTCCTGGCGGCGCTGCTTTGGGCGGGCGTGGCATGGCGCGGCAACGTCATGCGGGCCTGGCCCCCAAGCGAACGGCTGTATACGGCGCTCGGCTTGCCAGCCGACCATTAGGACGCCTGACCCGGCGCCGATCGGGCGATCTCGGGCCGCTGCTCCATCGCCGCATACCAATGCTCGAGCCGATCGCGGCCGTTGCGCCAGGCGTCATCCGCAAAACGCAGGTCGAGATAGCCCAGGGCGCAGGCGACGGCGATGGAGCCGATATCGAGGTGGTTGGCCGGCGGGTCGGCCTGCAGCAGGTCGAGGGCGCGAACGATGGCGGCGTGATGCCGCGCCATGACGGCGTCGCGGGCGGGCTCGTGCGGGCGGCCCATCTCGCCCCGGCGCAGCACGGCTGCATCCATGATGCCGTCGCCGATCGCCTGCCACTTGAGAGCGCGCCAGCGGGCCGGGCCGGGCGGCGGAAACAGCGAACCGCCGCCCACGGCATCCAGGTATTCGCAGATGACAGGGCTGTCGAACAGCGCGGATCTGTCCTCGGTCACGAGGCACGGCACCTTGGACAGCGGATTGGCGGCGAGCAGCCCGGCCGGCGACGCGTGCGGGTCCGTCGGGATGCGGGTGATCTGATCGAGGGTGCCGCAGGCAATGGCGCAGGCGATGACCTTGCGCACATAGGGGCTGGTCGGCGAGTAATATAGCTTCAACGGAAGTTGTCCTTCTGCGAACGTAGGCTGGCCAGGGTCGCGACGTCGGGCGCCCGCAGGAACGGGTTCTCCGCGAGCTCGTCGGCAAGGCGGGATGGAATGGTCGGCTCGCCAGCGGCGCGCAGGCGGTCCACCTGTGCGGCACGGGCGCGCAGCGTCGCATTGTCCGGATCGGCATGGACGGCGAAGCGCGCGTTGCTCTGGGTATATTCATGGCCGCAGCAGACCAGCGTGTCCGCAGGCAGGACAGCGAACTTGTTCAGGCTCGCGTGCATATCGGCGGCCGTGCCCTCCAGCAAGCGGCCGCAGCCGAGGCTGAACAGCGTATCGCCGCAGATCAGGACGTGGTTGCCGCCGCCGAAGAAGGCGATATGGCCCACGGTATGGCCCGGCGTATCGATGACCTCGAGGTTGCTGTCGCCCAGCGCCACCGTGTCGCCCTCGGCGACTGCGCGGTCCAGCCGCGGCAGGCGGTGCGCGTCGGCGGCCGCGCCCACGACCGGGCAGCCATAGCGCGCGCGGACGGCGTCGGTCCCCGCCACATGGTCGCCGTGATGATGGGTGAGCAACACCATGTCCAGACGGCCACCGGCTGCGTCGATCGCCGCGATGCAGGCGTCGGCGTCGGCCGGGTCGACGAATGCGGTCATGCCGGTCGCCTCGTCACGCAGCAGCCAGGCGTAGTTGTCGGACAGGATCGGTATGGCGTGGGCGGACAGGGTCATTTGGCGCTCCGCTGCGAATGCGCGCACCGTGTCGCACCTGTGGGTCCAGATCAAGCGGAACGATGTTGGTCCAGCAAGAGGGCCTCCAGCAAGACGGGATCGAGCGCTTGGTGGGCGCTGTGCTATACCGGCACCATGACGGCAGACGCGCACACCGCAGCAGAGTTCTACTTGACGGCGCGCGGCGCGGTGGCGTCGCGTATGATCCGCGACCGGCTTTCGATCGCTTGGCCGGACCTGACGGGCTGCACCGTGCTGGGTTTGGGGTATACGGCCCCGTACCTGCGGCATTGGCGAGAGAGCGCTGCGTGCTGCATCGCCGCTACTCCGGCGCAGGTCGGCGTGGCGCGCTGGCCGGCCGGCAGCCCGAACCTCACCTGCACGGTCGAGGAGGACAGCCTGCCGTTTCCCGACCTGTGCTTCGACCGTATCCTGCTGGTGCACGGCCTGGAGGCCGCCGAGAACGCCCGGCGCATGCTGCGGGAGGTGTGGCGCGTGTTGAAGGACGACGGCCGCCTGTTGATCGTGGCGCCGAACCGCGTGGGACTGTGGGCGCACATCGAGAGCACGCCGTTCGGCCATGGCCAGCCGTATTCGCCGGGTCAGATCGGCCGCCTGCTGGCCGCAAGCCTGTTTCGCGTCGAACAGCGGGACACCGCACTCTATCTGCCGCCGGCCAGCCTGCGGATCATGCTCCGCGGCGCGCCGATGTGGGAGCATGGTGGACGGCTGGTTGCGCCCAGGCTCGCGGGCGTGACGCTGACGGAGGCGGTAAAGGACGTCTATGCCGCCCTGCCGGTCCAGCGGGCCCGACGGCGGCGTCTGGTGTTCAGCCAGGCTGCCTAGTGGTGCGGATCAGACGGAAGCATCCGTCTGATCCGCACCGCTAGCCTTTGTT
>CAXTJW010000400.1:0-3813 GCA_964244305.1 uncultured Acetobacteraceae bacterium | reverse complement strand
TTCGGCGACCTGCTGCTGGTGCTCGGCATATCGCTCGTGACGTCGAAGGGTGCCCATGGCGTGCCGGGCTCGGCGATCGTCATCTTGGCGGCGACGCTGAACGCGGTGCCGGCCATTCCGGCGATTGGGCTCGTGCTGGTACTTTCGATAGATTGGTTCATCGGGATGGCGCGTGCGCTCGGCAACCTGATCGGCAACTGCGTGGCCACGGTAGTGATCGGCGCTTGGGAAAAAGACCTCGATGTGTCGTTGGCAAAGCGGGTGCTTGCGGGCGACGTCGTGGTCGATATCGTTGCCGATAGCTCGCCAATGGGGCCAGCGCAGCCCGCCTGACGCGGGCCGCGATCAGAACGGCTTCAGCAACCGGTCGATATACTCCAGTTCCGGTTGCGGCCGGGTCCGCTCGGCGCCGCGCCGGCGCAACTCGTCCTGGAGCGCGCGGGTGCGGGCCTCCTCCATCTGGTCGGGCACGCGCACGTCGCCGCTCTCATCCGTGCCCGACGTGCCCTGCTGCAACGGCCGCCCCATCGGGTCCCGCCGGGCGGTACGCCGGTGACCTGGCCCCGAGCTTTCGCCGGGCTTTGACCCGGTGCTCTGGCCATCGTGGTTGGACGTGTCCTGCCCGCCCTCGCCAAGCTGGCCGGGCTCGCCGCCTTCGCCCTCCTCGCCTTCGCCCTCTCCGGGTTCCTTGCCGGGGCCGAACTGCCGGGCCATCTGCTGGCCCATCTCCTTGCCGCCCTTTTGCAGCGCCTCGATCGCCTTGTTCTCTGCGCTCGTCGCCGCCGCATCCCGCCCCTCGGACAGCGCCTGGCCCGCCTCCCGCATCGCCATGTCCGCCTCTCCCAGCGGCGCCGGAACCTGGCCCGTTAGGTCGCCGAACCGCTGCATCAGCTCGCCAAGCGCCCGGCGCAACCCTTTCTGGCCGCGGCTGTCGGCATCGCGCGGATCTCCTGCCGCGGACTGGTTCGGACTTGACTGGCCCGGGCTCGACTGGCCCGGACTTGGCTGGCCCTGGGCCGCCTGATTCGGCTGCGGGCGGCGCGGATCCGTCGTCGCCCGCGCCTGGCTGCGGTCCAGCATGCCGCCCTCGCGACGGACCATGTCCTGCACGGCGTCCATTTGCTGCTTGCCGCGCTGCCGCCGCTCGGCGTTCTTCTTCTCCTGCTCCTGGCCGTGTTCGGGCCGGGCGTTCTGCAACTGCTCCAGCAGCTTCTCCAGCTCGGCCATCTCCTTGCGGGCATCGTCCATCCGGCCCTCACGCGCGGCGTCGCGCATTTGCTCGGCCAAGCGGTCCAGGTCGCGGCTATTCATCTTGGGCGCCGTCGAGTCGTAGGGCAGTTCGGTCCCGTCCCGGCGCGCCTGCTCGGCCAGGGCGTCCATGTGGCGCTGGATCGCCTCCCGCAACTCCTGCATGCGGCGGTCGAGCTCGGCATGGTCGGCCGGCGTGTCGCGATTGGTATCCATGGCGTCCCGCGCCGCCTGCCGCGCCGCCTCCAGCGCCCGCGCCGTCCGCTCCGCCGCGCCCTCCTCCAGCGCCAACGCCAAATCCCACAGCCGCGACTGCGCCTCGTCCACCGCCTCGCTGCCCCGGCCGCGCAGCAACAGTGCGCCGACCGCCCGCATGTTGAGCGACAATCCCATCGACGTCTCGGCGTTCTCCGGCGCCTCCGCCAGCGCATCGAGTGCCGCCTGCGCCTGCTGCCGCTCGTCCGGCGTCAGGCTGAGCTGCCGCCGCACCGACAGCAACGCGCGGGCCAGCGGATTCTGGAACAACCGCTCCGGCAACACGAACTCCGCGTCGGCACTCGCGCCGGTTTGGCCCGGGGCGTCCCGCGCGACCAGCCGGGCCAGCACAGGCAGCCCGGCCCAGGGATGCGCGGTCAAATCCTGCGACTGGACGCCCTGCGCCCGCTTCGGTGCGCCCGTCAGTGTCATCGGCATCAGGAATGGCGGCGCATCCGGCCGGTCCCGCAGCCGCAGCTCGGCCTGCAGCCCAGCGACGCCGTAGTCGTCCTCGGCCCGCCACGGCAGCCGGATTTGCTGGGACGACCGGTCGCCGGATTGCGCGATGGCGGATGGGGCGCCGCCGGGCTGCCCGTTGAACGCGGTGGTCGGCGGCTGATCGGGAATGACCGTCAGCGCCCACGCCGACGCCGTGCCGCCGCGACGCTGCACCGACAGCGTGCCGCTCGTGGTGAGGTCGCGCTCGGCTTGCCAGCTCGCGCCATCGAGCGCGCGGAAGGGTTCGGCGGCGCCGTCGAGCGCCAGGCTCGGCTCGCCGCTGCCGCCGGTGACGCTGATTGTCAAATGCGACCCGGTCGGCGCGGACACTGTTTTGGTATCCGGATGCAGGAACTGCGGCGGCAGCCCGGTGTAACCCGGCGGCGTGATCCAAGCCTGCACGATCGTGCCCGGCGCCGCCGCTCCCGCCGGAACCGTCGGCATGAACCCGCGGACCAGGCGCGCGCCGGCATCCGGCCCGGCCACGACCCACGCGGCGCCCAGGCCCAGCAGCACCGCGCCGCGCAACGCCCAGCTATCCTGCTTCGCGAGGCCGGGCCGCGGCTGTCCGACACGCAGCCGCCGGACCTGCGCCGCGAGCCGGGCCATATGCACCTGCCAGAGCGCGGCCGCCTCGTCCGACGGCGCAGCCGGGCTGTCGGCGAGGGCGGCGAGCGGCCGGTGGCGCAGGCCCGACGCGCGCTCCAGCCTACGGTCGGCCTCGGCATTGGTCGGCGCGTGAACACGGCGCAGCCCACGCCACAGCGCCGCAACGGCCAGCAGCAGCACGATGCCAAACAGAGCCAAACGCGGCCAAGGCGGCAGTGCGCCCGGCAGATCCAGCAGCGCCGCGCAGGCATAGGCGCCGAGTATGCCGAGCGCCGGCCAGATCGCGGGCCATAGCCGTTCGAACCACAGCACCAGCCGCGCCGTTGCGCGTTTCCGGCCCAACATCCGGCCTGTGGGCGACGTTGGGCCGGGCATTATGCGATCCAGTCCGGAACGGTCTCTCCGGCCCACAACGCCTCGATCGGCTGCCGGGCGCGGATCACCGACCAGCGCTCGCCATCGACCAGCACCTCGGCGGCCAGCGGCCGTGCGTTGTAGGTGGAGCTCATGACAGAACCATATGCCCCTGCGTCCAGGATCGCCAAGCGGGCATTGCACCGGAGCGCCGGTAGGGCGCGTGCGCGGGCGAACGTGTCCCCGCTCTCGCACACCGGCCCCACGATGTCGGCCGGCGCCGCGGGCTGAACGGCGTCGACGGCCGAGACCGGGACGATGCCATGCCAGGCCTCATACATCGCCGGTCGCAGCAGGTCGTTCATCGCCGCATCCAGCACCACGAAGCGGCGCATTCCGGTCGACTTCACCAATATCACCGAGGCCAGCAGCACGCCGGCCGGTCCGACGAGCCAGCGGCCGGGCTCGATCGCCAAGGAAAGGTCCATGCCGCCGAGCGTCGCCCGGATCGCACCGGCAAAGGCGGCCGGGGAGGCGGCGGGCTCATCGCGGTAGCCGATCCCCAGGCCGCCGCCGCAGTCGACCATGCGCACCGTCTGCCCGGCAGCGCGCAAGGCTTGCACCAGCTCCGCCATACGGGAGTAGGCGGCGCGATACGGCGTCATCGACATGATCTGGCTGCCGATGTGCAGAGCGAGCCCGACCGGCTCGATGCCCGGCAGGCCCGCGGCATGGGCATACAGCCCGGCCGCAGCGTCGTATGCGATGCCGAACTTGTTGTCGGCGCGGCCGGTCGTGATCTTGGCGTGGGTGCCGGCGTCCACGTCCGGGTTGATGCGCAGCGCCACC
>CAXTJW010000399.1:0-3828 GCA_964244305.1 uncultured Acetobacteraceae bacterium | reverse complement strand
CGCTGGCTGATGCAGCAGGACGTGCCGCAGCAGGCCGGCAACAACCACCCGACCAGCATCCCGACGGGAGTCTTTGCCACCAGCGACGGCTTCATCAACATCGCGGCCGCGGGGAACGTGATCTGGGCCCGGCTGTGCCACGCGCTCGGGATCGAGGCGCTGACCAACGACCCGCTGTTTGCCGATGGGGAGATGCGGTCGACGCACCGCGACGACCTCAATGCCCGGATCGAGGCGGTAACCCGCACCAAAACGTCTGCCGAGTGGATCGGGGCGCTGAATGCCGCCGAGGTGCCGTGCGGACCGATCTACGCCATGGACCAGGTGTTCGCCGATCCGCAGGTGCAGCATCTGCAGATGGCGCCCAAGGTGCGGCATCCGCAACTGGGCGAGGTCGCGCTGGTTGGCCAGGCAATCAAGCTTAGCCGTACGCCCGCCGAGCTGAAAACCGCGACGCCGGGCTTTGGCGAGCATACGGATGCGGTGCTGGCGGAGCTCGGCTACGCTGCCGAGCAGATCGCGGCGATGCGCGCCGAGGGAGTCGTCTAAAATGCCCGATACCCAGCAACCGGCCGAGGACCTAATCTATGAGGTTCGGGACGGCATTGCCCGCGTCACCTTCAACCGTCCGCAGGCGCGCAACGCCATGCTGTTCAGCATGTATGAGCGCCTGGCCGCGATCTGCGCCGAGATCGACGCGGACCGGTCGATCCGCGCCCTGGTGCTGACCGGCGCCGGGGAGAAGGCGTTCGCCGCCGGGACCGACATCTCGCAGTTCCGCGCCTTCACGACGCCGGAGGACGCGCTGGAGTACGAGGCCCGGGTCGACCGCGTGCTGGGCGCGCTGGAGCGGGTGCGGGTGCCGACCATCGCCGCGATCGCCGGCGCCTGCACGGGCGGCGGCGCGGGCATGGCGGCCTGCTGCGACCTGCGGATCGCCGCCAGCAACGTCCGCTTCGGCTTCCCGATCGCCCGCACCCTGGGCAACTGCCTGAGCATGAACAACTACGCCCGCCTGGTCGCGCTGATCGGCGCCGCCAGGGTAAAGGACATGATCTTCACCGCTCGCCTGGTCGAGGCCGAGGAGGCCCGCGCGATCGGCCTCATCAACGAAATCCTGCCCGATCCGGCCGCACTCGCCGTACGCGCCGACAAGCTGGCCCGGCTGGTCGCCGCCAACGCGCCGCTGACCTTGCGCGCGACGAAGGAGGCGCTGCGCCGCATCAAGGAGCAGTCGGTCGGCGCCGAGGACAAGGACCTGATCCTGCTGTGCTACATGAGCGCCGATTTCCGCGAGGGCATGGACGCCTTCCTCAATAAGCGCCCGCCGGTGTGGAAGGGCGAGTAGCGCTGCAGCCGAACTCGTCAGCGGACCAGCGCCTGCATCCCGCGTTCGATGTGATCGGTCAGGCGGTCGAGATGCAGAAGCAGGGTCTCGCTCAGGACTGCGGCGGCGTCCTGGCCAGTTTTGGTTTCGAGCTGCATCAGGGCGGCCTGGAGCCGTTCCCAGGCCTGCGTCGCATAGGCGAGCTCGCCGGCGATCTCCGCGTTGCTGAGCGGCAGGCAGCCCAAATAGGCGAAGCCGTCGACCAGTTCGGCCCTCGTCGCCGCCATGGCGTTGCCTGCGGCCGCGGCAGCCTTGCCGCTCAGCAGCGCGCCCATCAACGCCGCCTTGGCCAAACGCTGCGACAGCATGCGCTGACGCCCTGAAACGTTGATGACGTGCAATGCCGCGGCGAACCCGACGATCTCGAGGTTGGCGGTCAGCTGCTCGGCCTGCAGCAGCATCCGCTCCGCCATCCGGTCGACCTCCTGTATCCGGCTGGCCAGCGCAGGCGCTTCGAGGACGGCCCGCAGCGGTTTCCACGGCGTCAGCACCGCATCCAAAAGGTCGCCGAAGGTCGGCTTGGACAGGCTCCGCGCCAGTATGGCGAGGTTGCCGTCGACCAGCCCGATCGAGTCTGCGAACAACCCCTTGGTCTCGGTGGCGCGGACGCCGGCGCAGGTCAGCGCATAGAGCTTGACCAGCCGTTGCGACAGCATGCGCAGTTGGCCCGCGCGGTTGATCGCCTCGGCATAACGGGCCGACTCGATGACCTGCTGCGACACCTGGCCGATGCGCTGCATCCGATGCATCGCAACGCTGCGCAGCGCCCGGTAGGCCTCCTCCTCGCGGAGCTGGCGCGCGCCCATCAGGATGCCCTTTGCACGGTCGACCAGCTTCCGCTCGGCGAAGCGCTGGTTCACCTCGGTCAGCTCCGCGCGGATAAGCTCGTCGTGGCTGAACCGCGCCTGCGCCAAATGCAGCACCGAGCGGAGCCGGTTCTGGCTGTAGCCATTGACAACATAGGCGTGGACGCCCGACCGCGTGGCAAGAGCGATATTCCCTGCATCCGGATCGGTCGTGAACATTGCGACCGGGCAGGGCGCGGCAGTCTTGAGGGCGGCGATGCTCGCAAACAGGGCAGTGGTCGGGTGACTTTCATAGATCACGACCAGGTCGGGCGAGTTTTTGACCACATCCTGCAAAAGATTTGAGCATTCAGAAACGGCCAGCACATCGATTCCGACTGCGTCCAGGTCGTCGGCTAGCGGCGGCGCATCCGGCCCGTTGCTCGACGACAGCAGGGCAGACGTCATGCGTAGAGACCCCCTTCATGATGGCGGGGCGGCACGACGCAAATTTCGCACCATTCACCTAATTGGCACGAGACGTGCATATCCATTAGCAGGGCGCACTGACGTGCCCTGACCAACGCGAACGCACCGCGCGTCGTGCCCGCATTGCTGTGGGTAGCTTGTGCCTCCCGCCTCGGCTTGTCCGGGGCAGCTTAAAGGAGGTCGCTTTGACCAAAGCCGCTACGATCGAGACGAACCACCGCTTGCCGCAGCCCGAAACAGCAACGCCACAGCCGGATTGCAAGCCGCCGCTGGCACTCGCCGACATGCTGGGCGTCGCGGCCTGACCCTTCTGGGTTCCGCATCACCCGATTGCCCACGTCCCTGCAGCCAGCCTGCAGGGGTGACTTTTCGCGCTTAACATTTGTCCCGGAACTGCCCAATGATCTCGCAAAAAGCCACGAAGATCGACCTTTTTAGCTTCTCCACCCCGCAGATGCGCGCCTTCCACCTGAGCTGGATGGCCTTCTTCGTCTGCTTTTTCGCCTGGTTCGCCGTGGCGCCGCTGATGCCCGTCATCAAGGGCGAGTTCCACCTGACCGCCGACCAGATCGCCAACATCAACATCGCCGCCGTCGGCGTCACCATCCTCGTGCGGATGGCCATCGGGCCGATGTGCGACAAATGGGGGCCGCGCATCACCTACACCGCGTTGCTGGTGCTCGGCGCCATCCCGGTGATGGGCATCGCCCTCGCGACCTCGTATGAGAGCTTCCTGATCTTCCGCCTGGCCATCGGCGCGATCGGCGCGAGCTTCGTCATCACCCAGTATCACACCTCGGTCATGTTCGCGCCCAACGTCGTCGGCACGGCCAACGCGACGGTCGGCGGCTGGGGCAATGCCGGCGGCGGCGTGACGCAGAGCGTGATGCCGCTGATTTTGCTCGCGATCGTCAGCCTCGGCGTGGAGCAGTCCATGGGCTGGCGGCTCGCGATGTTCGTGCCGGGCATCATGATGCTGGGCGTCGCGGTGCTGTATTGGCGCTGCACGCAGGACACGCCTGAGGGCAACGTCATCGAGTTGCGCGCTCGCGGCATCACGGTCGATTCCGGCAAGAAGGGCGGGCTCGCGGTGTTCAAGCAGGCCATGTCCAACTACCGGGTCTGGATGCTGGCGATCACCTATGGCGCCTGCTTCGGCGTCGAGAT
>CAXTJW010000398.1:0-3841 GCA_964244305.1 uncultured Acetobacteraceae bacterium | reverse complement strand
AAGCCTCGCACCGGCCGGATCAGCTGCTTCAGCTTGCCGTGGTCAGCCTCGATGATGTTGTTGAGATACTTGGCTTGCCGGTGCAGCGTCTCGTCCGGGCATTTGCCTTCCTTCTTCAACTCGGCCAAGGCAGCAGCGTAGGTCGGCGCCTTGTCAGTGTTGATGACCGTCGGCCTACCCAGTCCTTCAGGCCATTCAGCGCCTTGCCGAGGAAGCGCTTCGCCGCCGCGGTGTTGCGCGTCGGCGAGAGATAGAAATCGATCGTGTCCCCATGCTTGTCGACGGCCCGGTAGAGGTAGGACCACTGGCCTCGGACCTTCACGTAGGTCTCGTCGACGCGCCAACTGGTCGAGCGCGGCCCGCGCCACTGCCAGCGCAGCCGTTTCTCGATCTCGGGCGCGTATCTCTGGACCCAGCGGTAGATCGTCGAATGGTCAACCGGGACGCCGCGCTCGCCCAGCATCTGCTCAAGATCGCGATAGCTTACCCCAAACCGGCAATACCAACGAACTGCCCAGAGCACGATCTCACCCTCAAAATGGCGTCCCTTGAAATCCGACACTGGTCCGCACCCTCCATCGCGCGAACCCATCCCGACCGACTCCAGCAAGGTTTGCAACAGAGCCCGTTGGAGAGGTTTCGCGACCGGTCGGCATTGTTCGGCTACCGTTTTGCAGGCTTCCTGCTGCTTTTGCAGCGTCAACTTTGCAATCGTGCGATCGTGGCGCGGGCGAAGGTCTCGGCGGCGCCCCGGGGCGCGACATCCAGCCACAAGCCCGGCTCGTTGACCTCGAACTCGAACAATACCGGCATCGCCCCGCGCATCACGACATCCACGCGTGCGTAGAGCGGTTGGACAGCCATGCGCTGCACCATCGCTTCAACCCGCTCCGTGGCTGCCGGCAACCGGACCAGCAACTCGACGTCCGGCGTGAACGCGCTGTTCGTGCGGAACTCGCCAGCCCGCGGCCGTTTCAGCACGGCGTGACTCACCTTGCCGTCGAACAGGACGAACTGCGTCTCGCCATCCGCGATCTCTGGGATGAACTCCTGGACCAGCAGATCCCGCACGCCGACATCGGCCACGACGGCGGCCAAGGCCTGGTTCACCGTCGGCGGCGTGACCAACTGAACTCCTCGCCCGCTCGCGCCGTTGACGGGCTTGAGCACGGCCTTCTCCCACATCTCGGCCGACAGGACGCTGCCAACGGCTTCACTGCTTGCGGGACAAACGTGACAACGCGGCGAGGCCATCTCCTCACCGGCAAGTTCGACGAACGCCCTCTTGTCCAAGAAGCGGCTCACCATCGCAGCGCTGTTAAGGACTTTGACGTTTTCCGCCTCAATCCGTGACAGCCAGTCGCGATAGGAGTCGACTTGGTCGTGGTAATCCCAACTGCCGCGGATCACGACCAAGTCGGCCTTGCGGAACTCGGGTTGGTCATCCCGGGAGTTCCACGCTGCGACAGCGACCTGCGCACCCACCTCTTGCAGCGCTGCTGCGTAGCGCTGGTCCGATGGCGAGAGGGTCGGCCACCTGCGGCACGTGACGAGCACGATGTGAGGCCGCCTGCCGCCCGTCAAAGGCGAATGCACCGGGCGTTTCAGGACTGAGTCAGAGGGCATGTTTGCAGGCACCGCGCGCGGCCACTTCTCGGTAGACGGTTGAGCGGCCCAGTCCGAGCTGACGTGCTGCCTCGGTCGGCGACAAGCCTGCGGATACCAGCTTCAAGGCCGCCGCGACGCGGTCGGCATCCGGTGGCTGCCGACCTGGCCGCTTTCCGTTGGCCCGCGCGGCCGCGATGCCGTCCTTCGTGCGTTCGGCGATGAGCCGTCGCTCGAAATGCGCGATGGCGCCGAACACGTGGAACACCAGCTCGCCCGCGGTAGAGGACGTGTCGATCCTCTCCTCCATGCTGAGCAGCGTGATCCCGCGCTCCTTCAGCATCGTCACGGTCGCCAGCAACTCGCCAAGCGATCGGCCCAAGCGGTCCAGGCGAACGACGGCCAGCGTGTCCCCATGCCGGGCATAGGCGAGCAGCTCTTGCAGTCCGGGCCGGTCCATGCTGCGGCCAGAGCGCACGTCGGTGAACACCTTGATGGCACCCACCTGGGTCAGCCGCATGGTCTGCCCGGCAACGTCCTGGTCCCCGGTGGACACGCGCGCATAGCCCAACATGTCTGGCATGGAGTCTCCCAAACGGTCGTTCCCTGGACGGGCCCCGCCATGCGGCGCCGGACGGCCCAAATCCGTCCACAGACTACGTCTCCCAAAGCCTCTCCGTCCATGTTCATCATAGGGGTTTGTGGGACGGGAGACATGCTTTGGCACGCCAACAACTGCTGACCGACGAGGAGCGCCAGGCGCTTCTGCGCATTCCGCCTGATGCCGACTTCCTAGCGCGGCTGTTCACCTTGTCAAGGTCCGACTGGAACCTCGTGGCCGAGCGCCGCGGTGATGCCAACCGCCTCGGCTGCGCGGTGCAGCTTGCCCTGCTGCGGCATCCTGGCACGGCACTCGCCTACCTCGACCAGCCGCCCGACGCCCTCGCGACTTGGATGGCGGGCCAGCTCGACATCCCGGCAGCCGCTTTCGCCGAGTATGCCCGCCAGCCGCAAACCATGACCGACCACGCGCGCCAGCTTGCTGCCACCCTGGGCCTGCGCCCGCCGACCATGGCCGATTTGCCGCCGATGATTGAGGCCGCGGCGGAGGCGGCCCGCGGCACCGACCGCGGCCAGCCCATCGCTGCGGCGTTCGTCGTCGCCCTGCATGACGCCCGCATCATCCTGCCCGGCGCGGCCGTGATCGAGCGCATCGCCATCGCCGGCCGGGCACGTGCCCGCAAGCGGGCGGCAGATACCCTGGCGAGTGAGCTGTCCGTTGAACAGCTTGCCAAGCTGGACGGGCTGCTCGCCATTGACCCGTCGGTGGGCATGACGCCCTTCGCCTGGCTCAAGGCCGTGCCCGTCGCGCCCAAGGCGGACCACATCCGCGAGCTGCTGGACCGCCTGCACCGGGTCCGCGGCATCGGCGTGCCGCCCGAGAGCGCCGGCCGCGTCCACGAGGACCGGCTGCAGCAGTTCGTGCGCGAGGGCCACGCCTCCGAGGCCCACCAGCTTGGGCGCTACTCCGAACACCGCCGGCACGCGATCCTGGTGGCCACCGTGCTCGACCTGGAGTCCCGGCTGACGGACGCGGTGCTCGACATGGCCGACAAGCTGATCGGCGGCCTGTTCGCCAAGGCGCGTAACGCCGCCCGGCGCCGGTATGCCGCCAGCGCCAGCGATGTGGGACGCCTCATGCGGCTGTTCCACGGCACCATCGAGGCCCTTGCCTCGGCCCAGGAAAGCGACGGCGACGCATTCGAGGCCGTGAACGATGCCGTGGGCTGGCCCAAGCTGCCGCGCGTGCGCGGCGAGGTGCAGGAGCTGGCCGACCTCGCCGGGGAGAACCCGCTGGTGCGCGCCGCCGACCGTTGGAGGACTTTGCGAAAGTTCGCGCCCGCCCTGATCGAAGCGCTGCAGTTCCGGGCCGCCCGCGCCGGCGACCCCATGCTGGCCGCGCTCAAGCTGCTGGCGGACCTCAACCGATCCGGCAAGCGCGACGTGCCGGCGGACGCGCCCATGCCGTTCCGCAAGGAATGGCGGCGCCTCGTGTTAGAGGAGAGCGGACCCAACCGCCGCTTGTATGAAACGGCCGTGCTGGCGACGCTGCGCGATAAGCTGCGCTCGGGCGACATCTGGGTGGAGCGCTCCGCCAGCTACCGCCGGTTTGACAGCTACCTGTAGCGGCTTGCCTTCATCGGCGATCGTGCTCGCACTCATCGCCGGTTTTGGC
>CAXTJW010000397.1:0-3852 GCA_964244305.1 uncultured Acetobacteraceae bacterium | reverse complement strand
GCGCGGCAGGTGTCGGCGTCGATGCCCTGGGTCACGCCCTTGCTGTCCGCCAGCGAGAACCCGGCCACTCCGGTCGATACGCCGCAGACCAGCTGGCCACGGGACTTGATGGTGTCGATCGTGGCGGACCCCGTGCCCTGCGCCATCACCGGACCCGAGAAGGCGAGAGCGCCGAGCAGCAGGGCACCCGATAGGACGGTTCGCTTCATATGGTAGTCTCCATTGCGCAGGTTCAAAGGCTGCATCCCGCGTAATGCAGGACTGTGCTGCGTGCAAGGCTGGAGATCGCCGCCTCGCGCCCGCAAAGTAACCTAGACCGCTGGGAACAATGTGCCGGGCCGGGTTGCGCCGATACCATGGTTCGGCGATTTATACCGCCGGCTGAGCTGCTTTGCCATGTCAACAAGGAATGAACGATGTCGGTTAATGTTCTCTACTCAACATCCGCCAAGGCGACCGGCGGGCGCGACGGCCGTGCCGAGACAGTAGATGGATCGTTGTCCGTCAATCTGTCCACGCCGAAGGAGCTGGGCGGCGCCGGCGGCCCCGGCAACAATCCGGAGCAGTTGTTCGCTGCCGGCTACAGCGCCTGTTTCCTGGGCGCCATGAAATTCGTGGCCTCGCAAGGCGGGCCGAAGGTGTCGGCCGATACGACGGTAAACGCGACGGTCGGCATGGGTCCGCGTTCCGAAGGCGGCTTTGGCATCGACGTCGAGCTGGCGGTGTCGCTGCCGGGGCTCGACCGGGCCGAGGCAGAGGCGCTGGTCGACAAGGCGCATCAGGTCTGCCCGTATTCCAACGCGACGCGCAACAACGTCCCGGTGCGGCTAACGGTCGTCTAGAAAAATGGTGGCAAACGTTCAGGTTGAATAAAAAGAGCGTTTGCCGCTTTTTAAGCTAGTATTTTTGCAATGATTACGATAGGTGTCCGCAACGGTAACAGGGCGGTAAACTTGTGGTAAGCTATGCATATGAAGGCCCGAAGTGGCGGCCCGGCACCATCACCTGGAGCTTCGCCACCTCGACCTACGCGGATGACCAGGCCCGATTTGGCTTCAGCAGCACGATAACGGGCGCCTATCAGGCAACCGTGGTGCAGGCCATCCAAAAATGGGCAAGCGTCTCCGGCCTGGTGTTCCAACAGGTCTCCGACACCTCGGTGCCGAGCAGCGCGGCCGACATCCGCATCGGCTTTGCCAAGCTGGGCACCGCCACCACCGACATCATCGGCGAGACCAAGGTCACAACGGCGCAATACTTCACTAAAGACGTCACCATCGAGTTGGAGGACCCAAGCGAGTATTCCCTGGTCTCCACCAAAACAGGGCTAACCTACGGCGGACCCGGCGGCACGACCTTCTACCAGGTTGCCCTGCATGAAATCGGCCACTCGCTGGGATTGGCGCACTCCTCCGCCCCGACCGACGTGATGTATCCCATCTCGACGACGGCGAACACCGACCTGAGCGCGTCCGACGACGCCGGCATCCGGGCGCTGTATCCGGCACCGTCCGTTCAGCTCCGTGGCGTTCATACCGACTACGTCATCGCTCTGGTTTCCGGCGGGCTGGCGTCAGTCCAGGACACCAAGCCCGGCCGCGATGGCGTGCAGACCGTCGCCAACCTCGGGCGGATCACCTTTGCCGACGGCTCTGGCCTGTTCGACCCGACGGGGACCGCCGAGGACGTGGCCCGGCTCTACCGCGGCGCGTTCGGGCGCACCCCGGACTTCGCCGGGCTCGACGCCAACACGGCCCTGATCACCTCCAACTCGCTCGCCCTGCCGGCTTTGGCCGCAAGCTTCGCCTTGTCGCCCGAGTTCCTCGCTCTCTATGGCCAGACCGACACCACGGGCTTTGCGCGGCAGCTTTATGTGAACGTGCTGCATCGCAGCCCCGACGCCGCCGGGCTGCAGCTTTGGGTCAACTACGTCAATGCGACCTCGCGCGGCGCTGCATTGCTGGCGTTCTCGGACAGTTTCGAGAACCATCTGCAGACCCTGCCGATCGCCGGCAGCAAGAACGACGCCGAGGCGGCCCGGCTGTATCAGGCCGCGTTCAACCGGACTGCGGATAATGCTGGCCTCGAGTTATGGTCGGACAAATTGCACCAGGGCGTCTCGATCGACCAAGTGGCGCAGGGCTTCGTGGGCTCCGCCGAGTTCGCCCAAACCTATGGAGCCCTCGACCCGACGGCGTTCGTGAAGCAGCTTTACTCCAACGTCCTGCACCGTGCCCCCGACGCTGCCGGGCAGCAGGGCTGGCTGAATGCCTTGGTGGGCGGGGCGACCGAGGCGCATGTGCTGGCCGGGTTCGCGGACAGCAACGAGAACCGTATCGCGACCGCAGGCGCCACCCACGATGCATGGGTCTCCGTCGGTTAAGCCGTGAGCGTGCCGGCAAAGTCTTGGAACGCCGCCGCCATCAACGCGATGGTGTAGGGCTCGCGCGGATGGGCGAACAACTCGTCCGCCGCGCCCTGCTCCACCACGCGGCCGGCGCGCAGCACCACGACCCTGTGCGCCAGCGCCCGCACCACGGCGAGGTCATGGCTGATGAACAGATAGGCTAGGCCATGCCGTACCTGCAGCGCGCGCAGCAGGTCCACGATCTGCGCCTGGACCGAGCGGTCGAGCGCGCTGGTCGGCTCGTCCAGCACCAGCAGCCGCGGGGTCAGCACCACGGCGCGGGCGATCGCAACCCGCTGGCGCTGGCCGCCGCTGAACTCATGCGGATAGCGTCCGGCCGCATCGGCCGGCAGCCCGACTTCGTCCAGCGCCGCGGCCACGCGCATGTCGCGCTCGCGCCGATCCAGCTGCGGCTCATGCACGCGGAGACCCTCGGCGACGATCTCGCCCATGCTCATCCGGGGCGACAGGCTGCCATAAGGGTCTTGGAACACGATCTGCATCGCCCGGCGCAGTGGGCGCAGCCGGGCCTGCGAGAGCGTCGTGATGTCCTGCCCAGCGAAGCTTACGCGGCCGGTCGCGGTCTGCATGCGCAGCAACGCCAGCCCAATCGTGCTCTTGCCCGACCCGCTCTCGCCCACCAGGCCGAGCGTCTCGCCCGCACGGATCGCGAGGCTCACCCCATCCACCGCCCGGACCTCTCCGACGACCCGGCGCAGCAGGCCGCGGCGAATTGGGAACATTACCCGCAGGTCGCAGATTTCGGCGACGGTGGGCGCGTCTGCCGGCACCGTGCCGGGCCGGCCGCTTGGCTCGGCGGCGATCAGCATGCGGGTATAAGGGTGCTGCGGCGCGCGGAACACCTCCTCGACCCCGCCGCTCTCGACGATCCGGCCGTCCTTCATGACGCAAACGCGGTCGGCGACACGGCGGACCACATTCAGGTCGTGGCTAATCAGCAGCAATGCCAGCCCGCGCGCGGCCTTCTCCCGCGCCAGTAAATCCAGGATGCCGGCCTGGATGGTGACGTCCAGCGCCGTGGTCGGCTCGTCGGCGATCAGCAGCTTCGGGTCGTTGGCGAGCGCCATGGCGATCATCACTCGCTGCCGCTGGCCGCCGCTGAGCTGATGCGGAAAGGCGTTCAGCCGATCCTCGGCGTCGGGGAAGCCAACGCGGGTCAACAAAGCGGCGACGGCGCCGCGGGTGGGCCGCCTGCCGTGCAGTGACAGCGCCTCGGCGACTTGGCGGCCGATGGTGTGCAGCGGGTTCAGGCTGGTCATCGGCTCCTGGAACACGATCCCGGCCGTATTGCCGCGCGCGGACTGCAGCGCCGCAGGGGTGGCGCCGATCATGGGCTTGCCGTCCAGGATGACTTGGCCGGTGCAGGCGGCGCCCGGCGGCAGCAGCTGCAGGATCGACAGCGCGGTCAGCGACTTGCCGGAGCC
>CAXTJW010000396.1:0-3864 GCA_964244305.1 uncultured Acetobacteraceae bacterium | reverse complement strand
GCCAGCGCCACGATGTCCTCGACCAGCATCTCCTGCTTGCCGCCGAACCCGCCGCCGACCCGGCCGCTCAGCACGCGCACCCCGTCATGCGGCAGGTCATACAGCGTGCACAGGGTGCGCCGGACCAGGAAGGGCACCTGGGTGCTGGACCGAAGATTGAGCCGGCCGGCCTCGTCCAGCCAGCCGATCGCGGCGTGGGTCTCCAGCGCCACGTGCTGGGTGCGCTGGGTCGTGAACGTGGCCTCGAACACTTCGGCGGCGGCGGCAAACCCGGCCTCCACGTCGCCGTCCTCGCTATGCAGCTCGGCGACGATGTTGCGCGGCGCGTTGGCGATGCGCGCCTGGGCGCCGTCGTCATGCAGGGCGACGGCGCCGGGCGCCATGGCGGCATCCGGGGTGAGCATGGCCGGCAACAGCTCGTAGTCCACCACGATGCGCCGGCACGCGGCCTCGGCGGCGGCCTCGCTCTCGGCCACCACGGCGGCCACGCGCTGGCCCGCGAACCGCACCCGGGCGTCGAGCACCATGGTGTCGTCGGGATCGCTGTCCGGATGCTCATGACGCGCGGTGGAATACCGCCGCGCCGGCGCGTCCTTGAAGGTCAGCACCGCTTGCACGCCCGGCATCGCCTGGGCCGTGGACACGTCGATGTCCACGATCTGCGCATGGGCGTGCGGGGACCGCAGCAGCTTCATGTGCAGCAGGCCGGGCATGGTAACGTCCAGCGTGAAGCGGGCCGCGCCCTGCACCACCTCCGGCCCGGCCGGCGCCGCCGCGTCGCGCAGCCCTGCCGCGGGCGGTGCATGGTCGATCCCGCCGATCGCATCCCCGATGGCGCGGTAGCCGGTACAGCGGCACAAATTGCCCTTCATCGCACGGCCGAGGTCGGCGCGCTGCGCCTGGTTGAGCGCCGCCGCGGTCATGATCATGCCCGCGGTGCAGAAGCCGCATTGGAAGCCCTGCTCGCGGAGGAAGCTCGCCTGCATCGGGTGCAGCTCGCCGTCCTGGGCCAGGCCCTCAATGGTGGTGACGGGACGGCCGGCGGCGCGGAACGCCGGATAGATGCAGGAGTGGACGGGTTCGCCATCCACCCAGACGGTGCATGCGCCGCAGTCGCCGGCGTCGCAGCCCTTTTTCACGCCAAAATAGCCGGCCCCGCGCAGATAGGTCCGCAGGCACTGGCCGGGACTTGCCTCGCGATCGATCTCGGCGCCGTTCACCGTCAGGCGCATGCACCCTCCTTCGCCAGCTCGCAGCGAATTTCTTCGGCCAAGCGCAGGCTGATATGCCGCCGCCAGTCCGGTGCTCCGTGCACGTCGTCGAACCACAACGCCCTGGCGGTCACGCTGGCCTCGATCGCCTGGGCCAAGGCCGTGGCCGAGGGCAGGGCGGCAAAGTCGAGCCGGACCGGCCGCGGCGTCGCGGCGGTGATCGTCAGCGCGATGTCGCCCTCCTGGCCCGCCGTGCCGATCAGCAGGGCGGCCGACCGCCCCCCCGGAGTGAGCGAGGTCTGCCGGAATGCCGCACGGCGACGCAGCGACGCCGCCGGCAGGGTGACGGAGCGCAGGATCTCGCCGTCGCCCAACGCAGTGCGGCGGTCGCCCAACACGAAATCCAAAGCGTCGACCCGGCGTTCGCCGCCATCGTGGGTCCAGATCGTGCAAGTCCCATCGAGGGCCGCAGCAAGCGCCGTCATCGGTCCGGCAGGCAGGGCCAGGCAGAGATTGCCGCCCACGGTGGCGACGTTCAGCACCTTGAACGAGCCGAGCAGCGCGTGGCAGCACTGGGGAATGAGGCTCGCGGCCAGCCATGCATTAGGGAGGGGGCAGGCCTCGAGCTCGGCGATGCGGCAGGTCGCTGCGATCTGCAGGCCGTTCTCATTGGCCTGCAGCGCGGGCCAGGCGAGCCGGGTCAGGTCGACGAGGCGGCGCAGGCGCGGCTGCGGCTCGGAAAACAGCCAGGTGCCGCCGGCGAGGAAGCCGTCGCCGGGCTTCCATCCCGCGAGCTCGGCACGCGTGCGTGGGCCGACGACGGCGGCGATGGTGTTGAGGTCCAAGGTGTTCAGGCCCGCGGCAGGAATGACCGCCGGGCCGGGAACGTGATCGGCGCGACCGCGACCCGGC
Source organism: uncultured Acetobacteraceae bacterium (assembly GCA_964244305.1). GTDB lineage: Bacteria > Pseudomonadota > Alphaproteobacteria > Acetobacterales > Acetobacteraceae > CAHJXG01. Next base: position 1,741 of record CAXTJW010000396.1, on the reverse strand, counting down.
CGCAAGCTGCCGTTATTTCCCGCGCACAGGGCGGCGTGTAGGCCAACGGCATGTATGCTCCTGCAATCCGGCTTTGCTGAGCCCAAGGGCGGTCAGGCCTTGCACTTAGCGTGCCAATTGAAGGTGGTTCGAGATGCTGAGAACGTCAACAAGGCCCTTGGCAAGGCGGGCGTCTCGTCGACGTCACGCCGGATGACGTAGCCGGCTGCGATGACCACGGCGCTGAGCAGGAACGGCACCCGCCAGCCTCAGCTATGGTGAAGAAGCCCATCAGGAACATGCACACCAGCAGCACGCCCTTGCGTCCATGAGTATCGCCGTAATGGCCGAGCACGAAGGCGCCGACCGGCCGGGCGACGTAGCCGACGCCGTAGGTCGCGAGCGAGGCGACGATGGCGACCGCTGGGTCGGTCGGCGCGGGCAGTCGGCTTGGTGTCGGTCAGGCCGGCGGGGCTGGCGCGGCCAGCACTATGGACTGTCCTCCGACCGATACCTGCAGATGGTAACTGGCCCAATTCGTCGCATAGTCGGCCGGAACGGGTATCAGCGCCGAGCCGACATATTGATCGCTCGCTTCGGCGACGGTGGGACGGCCGACAGGCACGCTGGTGCCGACCCCCAAGCCCAATGCGCTGCCGCCGCCGCCGAATCCAAACCCGCCGATCCCAAAGCCGATGGAGGGCGGGGGATTATACAGAACGTGGGGACCGCTCACGGGTGAGATCGCTGTGGCGGGGTAGCGCGATCCTTGTTCGGAGACCAGCGCAACCTCCGATGCCGGCTGCAGGCCGCTGATCAGCACCTGCACAGCCCGGTTCTGCGTGTCGTAACGCACCTCGGTCGTGTTTGGCTGGGGCAGCCTTGGGCCGGCGCATGCGGCGAGGGAAAGAAGGCACGTCGCGAGGAGGAGCTTCATGGACCGGGACTTCTGTTACCGAACTGGAACGCGGCACGGGCCCTTTCGTCCCCGATAGGCCTTAATACACAGTAAGTTCAACTGGCTGTCCGAAGCCGTGGCGGCAGGTTCGATGGTTTTGCCTGTAGGCCAGGCCTGTCATTGGGCCTTGTCATGTTCTGCCTGCGCGACGGCTTTGTAGTCGTAGGTCGGATAGAACTCCGTGCGGTATGGGCCCCAGGCGGTGTCCTCGATGATGCGGTTGACCTCACGCAAGCGGGCGGCGGGAAGACGCAGGGTAAGAATTTGCCCGATGCCCATCACCACGTTCCAACTCACCACCTCGATGCCCGGCGGTGGAAACGCATGATAGAAATTTTGTTTTGCGAGTTGCTCGTTGAGTTCGGACAGCGGCCGCGACTGATCGTGCCGGAAGAAGATGGTGAGTAGGACCGCATTGTCGGGCGTCGCGACCGCAGACCCGACCTGCGGCGCCGTGACGGTCTGAGCAGACGCCGCCCCAGACCAAAACCCGGCAACGAGAGTAATGGTCACGAGCGACGCACGAATAAAGCCGTAGGGAAAGGCTGCAAGACGCATGGTATCTCCAATCCAACTTTGACGATCGCGGACCGCCACGGCCCGGCCTATGCTGGCGTCAATCCCGACAGAACCGCCCGGCAGAACCGTCAGTCGAGGCCGAATACTGTCAATACTCCGCCCAATTGAGTGTAGTTGGACAGCAACCTGTAGGCGCCAACCGCGCCTGCGCCATCGGTATCGTTCGCCTCGCCCAACCCGGCTGCCATGCCGATGCCGGCCCATCCGCCGACGCCGGACAGCACG
>CAXTJW010000395.1:0-3896 GCA_964244305.1 uncultured Acetobacteraceae bacterium | reverse complement strand
GCCTGCCGCGCCTCGATGAGCAGCTGGCACAGGCGCGCGTAGCGGGGCGAGAGGCGGGAGCGCGACATGCCACGGGAAGGTTGTTCGCGGACGGGCATAAGGGACCGCCTGCACCTATCCCAATGCAGGATAGGTAGAGGTCCAACTCTGCCATGCATCCCGGGGACAGCCGAGCAGCAGCCGCACTCCCTTTACTCGTTCACCCTACGCCTTTGAAAGCCACCAATGGACGCCAAGGACCACCCCGTGATCTCCGTGCTCGGCGACCAGCGCCGCTTCATGGTGCCGATCTACCAGCGCCGCTACGGCTGGGGCGAGGCGCGCCTCGCGCCGTTCTGGGACGACGTGGTCGCCAAGGCGGAGGAGGCGCTGGAGAGCAAGCCCCGCTTCAGTCACTACATGGGCGCGCTGATCCTGGCGCCGGGCGGCGACGGCTTCACCATCGGCGCGACACCACGCGTCCAGGTGGTCGATGGCCAGCAGCGCTTGACCACCTTCCAGCTGTTCCTCGCCGCCTTGCGCGAGGTCGGCGACACGCTGGCCGGGCCCGAGTTCCGCTCGCTGATCGGCAACTACCTCTACGTCACGCCCATGCACGGCGACACCGACCCCGACGCGCGCTTCCGGCTCGTGCCCACGCCGGAGGATCGGTCGGTGTTCCACCTGATCATCGAGGCCGGCCTGCAGGGCGTGCGGGACCGGCACCCGGGCTGGTTTTTCCAGAACGGCAACCCGAGGGGCCCGTCGCCCCATGCGGTGCAGGCGCTGACGTTCTTCGTGGACCGCATTGGCACCTACGCCCGGTGCGGCCTGCTGGACGACGACGCCGAGCCCGCGCCCGTCGCGGACGAGCCGGCCGAGGCGCCGCGCCACCGCTTGCAGGCGCTGCTCGAGGCCGTGCTGAACCACCTCAAGCTGGTCGTAATCACCCTGTCGGAGACCGACGACGCCCAGGTGATCTTCGAGTCGCTGAACAGCCAGTCCGAGCCGCTGCTGGCCATGGACCTGGTGCGCAACAACATCTTCCACCGCGCGTCCGCCCAGGGCGAGCCGGTGGAGGCGCTGTTCGAGGCCAAGTGGCGGCCGTTCGACCAGGACGCTGTGTTCTGGAAGGCCGACTCGCCCCGCGCCAAGCCCCGGCGGCCAAGGATCGACCACTTCCTGAGCCACGCCCTCACCGCACAGACCGGCGAGGAGACGTCGCTGCGCGAGCTCTACGCCGAGTATCGAGCCTTCACCCGGCCGAACGGCAAGCCGCGCTTCCACACGGTGGAGGCGGAACTCGACGCGCTGATCGTCTATGCGCCGACCTACCGCATGCTGGAACTCGGCGAAGGCGACGGCGCCCTGGCGTGGCTGGGCGCCAAGCTGAACCTGTGGGCGGTGTCCACCGCCCACCCGCTGGTGTTCCGCATCGCCACCTCCGGCGCCGACCCGGCCGAGAAGGCCCAGCTCTATGACCTGATCTACGCCTACCTGGTGCGGCGCGCGCTGTGCGGGCTGACGCCCAAGGCGCTGAACAAAACCTTCGCCCGGCTGACCGGGGCGATGATCAGGGACGGCGTGTCCATCGGCACCTTCGCGGCGATGTTCGCGGGCCAGCGCGGCGACACGATCCGCTTCCCCGCCGACGCGGAGTTGCGCGCGGCGATCCGAAACACGCCGGTCTACGACCTGATCCGGCGCAAGGAGCGCATTGCGGACGTGCTCTGGGACCTGGAGTGCGCGTCACGCAGCAAGTATTCGGTGCACACGCCGAGGCCGGCCGACCTGTCGGTCGAGCACGTCCTGCCGCAGGCCTGGGTGGCGCACTGGGCCTTGCCGGATGGCCGGAGCGCGCCCGCCGACCGGCTGACCGGGGCGGACGAGGCCATGCTGGCCGGGATCCACGTCCGCGACGCCGCGCTGCAGACGCTCGGCAACCTCACCCTGGTCACCGTGCCCGGCAACGGCACCGCGTCGAACAAGGGGTTCGGCGACAAGAAGCAGTGGCTCCGCGACAGCCTGCTCGCGCTCAATCTCGCGATTGCCGGGGCCGATACATGGGATGAAGCGGCCATTGCACAGCGATCGGATGCATTGGCCGACCTGGCCGTCGCAGTGTGGCCCGGGCCGGGTCCGGCGTGACCGGCCGCGTGCGACCCGGCAGCGTAGGACGGCAGCGATGACAGGGCAGGGGCTGATAGGGTGAGCGCGGTTGATGAGCACGACCCCAGCGCCACGGCGGCGGCCAAATCGGACGGTTCAATCCCGGCGTCGAAGGGCGGCATGGGGCCGGGCCGGTTCGTGCTGGTGCGCGACCGCGACGGCCGCCGCACGGCGGTGGCCCGGCACGCCGTGTCGGCGGTCGGCGAAACCGAGGATGGCGGGTCGTTCCTCGTGCTGCCGGGCGGGCGCACGATCGTCGTCGACGAAGCCCTCGAGCTCGTCATGCAGTGGCTCGCATGACGCATGGGTCCGGCGCAGCGCTGGCCGGACGGACAACAATTAGCGTCTCAACGAGGAAGAGGAGCAAGCTTCATGGCTGAAACCGAGGACACTGGTCCGGCGCATCCTGAGGTGGTGCGCCGGGTGGTTTCTGGAGGCGTGTGGCCCGCCGGCACGCCGTTCCCGCTGACGCCGCTTGAGGCCTGGTATGTGCTGCAGGGCTGGGCGGTGAAGCCCGCCGGCGGCCTCAGCTTCGACTAGGTCGCGGCAATGCCCGGCAAGATCGAGGGCGGCAAGGATTGGGTCTGGCTCTGGCAGGCATAGCCTGACGACCGGCGCTGTCCGGACAACACCGAAGGATCGCTTCATGCCGTTCCTCGTTGGCGCAATGTTTGCGCTGGTTGCCGGCATTGCCACTCTGGGCAGCGTGGGCGCCACCGTCGTCGCCTTCGTGTTCGCCACAACCGTCGCCTACCTGTTCCTGCCGGTGCTGGCGCCGGACTTCGTCGATGTGTGGCTGCTGGCGACGGCGACGCTCGTCCTCGGCGGCGGCTTGGCGCTGTGGACCCGGCGCCGGCAGGATCGCGGGTCCCGACAATTCCGGGCGGCCATGCTGGCCATGGCGGTGGCTCCGACCCTGCTGGCCGCGCTGGCCGTGGCGAGCTTCGCCTCGACCGCGAGCCTGTTCCGCGCCGGCGCCTACGCTGGGCTGATCGGCCCGGTGGACACGGTGCCGTTCGCGCAGGCCATCCAGCGCCTGGACACCACCGGCCGCCCAGTGGCGTCGGACCGGACCGTCATCGACCAGGAGACGGTCCGCCTGGTCGACGCCGAGGTGGCCGAGCGGCGGGCGCAGGAGCTGCTCGGCCGCGACCCGGAGCTGGGCGGCACCTACGAGCTCGGCGCCATGCAGCTGACCCGGCGCGAGGGCCGGCTCGTGTTCGCGGGCCCGCTCGAGTTCACCGGCCTGTTCCGCTGGCGCGCGAGCGACGGTGCGCCCGCCTACGTGTGGGTGGACGCGCACGACCCGCGCCGTGCCGGGCTGGTCACCGACATCGCCGGCGAGCCGGTGCGCCTGCGCTGCACCGAGAGCGCCTACTTCGGCCGGAACCTCCGGCGGCTGGTGTGGGCCAGCGCGCCGGCCATCGCGACGACGGACTATGCCTTCGAGATCGGGCCGGGCGGGCGGCCCTACTACGTTGTCACCACCTATGAGCACAGGGTCGGCTTCGGTGGCGACGACCCCACCGGCGTGATCGTGGTCGACCCGCAGGCGTGCACGACGGTGCGGCACGGCATGGGCGACGTTCCGGACTGGGTGAGCCGGGTCGTCCCGGAGGGCATGGCGTCGGAGCAGGTCGCCGACTGGGCGGCGCTGAGCGGCGGCTGGCTGAATGCGAGCGCCTTTGGCGCCCACGCCGGGGTCAAGCTGCTGACGCCAGGCATCGAGCTCGTGTCCACGACCGCGG
>CAXTJW010000394.1:0-3905 GCA_964244305.1 uncultured Acetobacteraceae bacterium | reverse complement strand
GGGCCGTGATGGCGGACCCGCGCACGGCGGCGTCGCCGGCCATGCGTGCGAGCTGTCGCACCACCTCGGCGTCGCCGGCCCGCCGCTGGATCAGGCTCAGGCCCCCCGCAACCGCCTGAAGCACGTTGTTGAAGTCGTGCGCGATGCCGCCCGCGAGCTGGCCCAGCGCCTCCATGCGTTGCGCCTGGGCCAGGCGCGACTGCGCCTCCTCGCGCGCCGCCACCTCCTCGCGAACGCGCGCCTCCAAACCCTCGTTCAGTCGGCGCAACTCGTCTTCGAGACGCTTGCGGTCGTCGATGTCGATGCAGGTGCCGAACCACTTCCCGATGGAACCCGACGCTCCGCGCACCGGCAACGCCCGGCCGAGATACCAGCGGTAGTCGCCGGTCATCCGGTCGAGGAGGCGATACTCGATCTCGTATGCCTCGCCAAAGCGCACGGAGGCGTACCATGCATCCTTGCAGTGCGACAGGTCGTCGGGGTGCAGGACCGGCTCCCAGCTTGGGTCGCCGCTTTCGCCCCGCGGCAGGCCCGTGAAGGCATACCAGCGCTCATTATAGTAGTCGACGACGCCGTCGGCCCGGGCGGTCCAGACGATCATGGGCATGCAGTCCGCCATCTCGCGAAAACGCGCCTCGCTTTGGCGTATGGCGGCCTCGGTACGCTGCTGCTCGCTGACGTCCACGTTGCTGCCGAACCAGCGCGTGATCGCGCCGCCCGCGTCGCGCACCGGCACGACGCGGGTCAGGAACGGACGGAACGCGTCGTCCGCGCCGCGCAGCGGGAACGTCATTTCAAATGGGACACCGCTGGCGATCGCACCGGTCCAGCGCTCCAGCACTACGGGCAGCACCGCAGGATCGTGCACGGACTGCCAGCCCCAACCCTTCATGGCCGCGGGCGTCGTGCCGGTGTAGTCGTACCAGCCCTTGTTATACCAGTAGATCCAGCCATCCGCGTTGGCCATCCAGCACAGGTTCGGCAGGTTCTCGGCCAGCGCCCGGAACTCCTCTTCGGACCGGCGCAGCGCCGCTTCGGCCGCGCGTTGCTCCGTCACGTCGCTGAACGCCGCGACCATGCCGTTGATCGTGCCATCCGGCCCGCGCACCGGTGCAGCGTCGACCCGGAGCATCACCCGGTCGCCTGCGCTATTGGAGAACAGGTGCTCGTAGCCGTGCACCACCTCGCCCCGCAGCGCGCGGGCGGCTGGCAGCTCGTCGCTGGTGATGGGCTGGCCATCGGCGTCGGTGACGGCCCATTCCGGAGCGTCGTAGGAGCGGCCCGTCACCGCCGCGGGCGCCATTCGCAGTATGGCCTGCGCGGCTGGGTTTATGTAGCGGAACACGCCGTCGGCATCCGCCTCGATGATCCCGGCGGGCACGAGGTCGAGCACGCGCCGCAGCCGGGCCTCGCTGGCCCGCAGCGCCGTTTCGCGCGCCTGCCGCTCCGCCACCACTGCGAGGGTCGTGGCCAGCGCCTCCAGGAACGCGATATCGGGTTCGGTGAACCGGGCGCGGTTCGAGCTGTCTGCTTCGAGGATGCCGAAGGGTTGGCCGTCACGGTCCGCTATGGCGACGTTGATCGCCCGGCGGATGCCGTGCTCCGCCAGCACGGGCGGTGTCCGAAAGCGCGGCTTCTCGGACTGGTGGTCGGAGATCACCGGCTGTCCGGTCTGGAAGGCGTAGCCCGGCGCTGTCCCCGCATCGCTGTCGATGCGGACATGGCCGACGACGCCGGGACGCCAGCCGACCCCGGCTCGGATCAGCAAGGTCCCCTCGTCGGGCAGATGCTCCAGCACTTTTGCGAACGATGTCTCCAAACCTTCGGCCGCGGCCCGGCACGCCTCTTCGAGAACCGGCTGCAGCTCGTCCTGTCGCAGCGCGAAGCGGCCAAAGCTTGCGACCAGCTCCTGCTGCCGAAGGCGCAGGGCCAGCTCCGCGACGGAAGCGTGCGGCAAAACGGAGGTCACGGATGCATCCTAAAAAACACTGGGCGTTCGGGGGTGAATGACGATGGGGGTCGAGACGGCGTCCATATTGCGTCGGCTTCGACGTCTCAAACTGATAAAGTAGCGACTGTGATAAAAGTGATCCAAGGCAGCGTGGTGCGTGGATCGGATGGTGGTGCTGAGGCGCAGGACGACGTACGGGATCACCCTCCCAAAACCCCGGATGCCCATCTTGCCATTCAAGCTGAACCAGGAGCGCCGCCATCACTTCTCACGCCAGCAGCGAAAGGTGACGAACTGGCCCGCTTACGATGCCAGTCTGCGTCAGCGTGGCGGCCTGACGGTGTGGTACACCGACGAGGCGATCGCAGCGTGGGCGGCCGAGCCACGGACGACGCGCGGCGGGCCGGTCCGGTATTCGCCGCTTGCCATCCTGATGGCGCTCACGCTGCGTGCGGTGTCCCGCCTCGCTTACCGGCAAGCGGAGGGGCTGCTCGTTTCCATCGTCAGCCTGCTCGGCCTGTTGCTGCGGGTGCCGAACCATACGCCGCTCAGCCGGCGTGCGGCGACGCTGGACGTGCCGCATCCGGGGAACACCGGGGTGCTGCTGACCCCGAACTCCTGCACCTCTTGATGGACAGCAGGGGCTTGAAGCTGTGCGGCAAGGGTGAGTGGCTGCTGGAAAAGCACGGGACGGCGACACGCCGGTCGTGGCAGGCGCTGCATCTCGGCGTGGACGCCGGCACCGGCCGCATCGTCGCCGCCACGCTGACATCCAAGGACGTGCACGACGTGTCCCAAGTCGGTCCCTTGCTCGACCAGGTCGCGGGCACGGTGGCGTCGTTCACCGCCGACAGCGGCTATGACCAGGATCGCGTCTACGACAGCGTCGCCGAACGCCACCCGGAAGCGGCTGTGGTTGTTTCGCCCCGCGCAAACGCCGTGCCCAGCGACACGGCCGAGACCGCACCCACGCAACGAAATAGCCACTTGCAGCACATCACCGAACAAGGGCGCATGGCGTGGCAGAAGGCGTCTGGATACAACAGGCGCGCCCGGGTCGAAGCCGCCATTAACAGGTGGAAGCAGGTGATCGGCGACGAGTTGCATGCGCATACCGATGAGCGCCGGGCGACCGAGGTGGCGGTCGCCGTCCACGCGCTCAACCGGATGCTGGAGTTTGGACGCCGGAGCTACGTCCGCGTCGTCTGACCCCGCACGGGGCTGGGGTTAGTATGTCCATACTCCTGATCCCTGCACCACGCTCGCGCACGTGCGTGGCCGTGTTGCACGGAGCTGGCGCGAAGTCGTGAAGGCCCTACTTCACGTTGTATTTCGCACGACGCGGACGGAGGTCGGGCGTCCAAACTCCAGCATCCGTTTGAGTACATGGACGGTGACGGCGATTTCGGCACATTGGCAGGCATCGGTCTGGGAATACAAACCGTTGCCGATAACCTGCTTGAACCGACCGACCGCAGCCTCGACCCGCGACCGCTTGTTGTAGCCGGGGGATTTCTGCCAGCCGGCGCGGCCATTGTTGGTAACACTTTGTAGGTGGCGGTCGCGTTGCGTCGGATTGGTTTGGGCGGTGTCGCTCGGCAACGGCGGTGGATCGTGGCGGCACAATGATAGCCGCGTCGGGATGGCACCCCGCAACCGCCGCGGACACAGCGCCCGTGTCGTAGGCGCCGTCGGCGGTAAACGACGCGACGGCTCCGGCGACCTGATCGAGAAGTGGACCCACTTGGGCTATGGCGACGATCTGATCCAAAAGCTCACACATCGCTCATCAAGAAAGATGCTGACCGAGGCACACCCAAGTGTTGAATTTCTGAACGCGCTTTCTGGTGGTCAAAATCGCTTGCGGATGTGTTCCCAGCTACCACCAGATTACCGGCCTTTTCCGGGCGGTCCACCTCGACTGGAACACGCCTCAAAGCTCGATAGAACACGC
>CAXTJW010000393.1:0-3945 GCA_964244305.1 uncultured Acetobacteraceae bacterium | reverse complement strand
TCCAGCGGCTCGGCGGGCTGCACGTCGTAGTGGCCATAGAACAGCAGATGCGGCGCGTCCGGGCCCGGCCCCGGGTGATGCCCCAGCACGATCGGGTGGCCCGGCGTCGCATGCAGCGCCGCATCGAAGCCGATCGCCGCGAGCTGATCGCGGACCCAGGCCGCGGCGGCATGGCAGTCGGCCGCGTGCGCCGGCTGCGCGCTGACGCTGGGGATGCGCAGGAAGCTGAACCAGCGCTCCCGGGCGGCGTCGAGGTTCGCTTCGATATGGTCGAGCACGGCTTCGGTTTGCATGGACGGAGCATGGCGTGAGATGTCGCCGAGGGCTAGGGCCGAGTCTTTCGACCGCCCGAGAGCTAAATTCCGACGCCGCAATGATTTAAAGCGTCATGGCAACTCGGTTGGCGGGCACCCGTTGGGTGCGCGGCATATGCCGCATACTCGACGGAGAAACCGACGATGTTTTTAAGAATCGACAAGCTGCAGGCCGAACTTCCGGCGCCGAAGAAGCAAGATCCGAACGCGGCTGCCGCGCTGCAGGAATTGCTGGGCGGCAAGTATGGCGAGATGTCGACGCTCGGCAACTACATGTTCCAGAGCTTCAACTTTCGCAGCAAGGAGAAGCTGCGGCCGTTCTATAGCCTGGTGGCGAGCATCACGGCCGAGGAGCTTGGCCATGTCGAGCTCGTCTCCAACGGCGTCGCGATGCTGAACGCCGGGCCGGATGTGCCGGCGAATGAGAAGGGCGGGGCCGACATCAGCGACGCGCCGTTCTCGGGCATGCAGGACATCCGGCTGGCGGCGTCGTTCCTGGCCAACGGCGGCGGCGCGTTGCCCATGAACAGCAACGGCGCGTCGTGGAACATGGACTTCGTGACCACCACGGGCAACGTCATCATCGACCTGCTGCACAACTTCCACCTGGAATGCGGCGCGCGCATCCACAAGCTGCGCGTCTATGAGACGATGACGGAGGCGACCGGCCGCGAGGTCTGCGGCTACCTGCTGGTCCGCGGGTCCGTCCACGCTCATGCCTACGCACTGGCGCTGAAGCAGCTGACCGGTGTCGCCATCGAGCAGATGCTGCCGACGCCGAACATCAACCTGTCCAAGATCCCCGAGTGCCAGAAGTATCTGAACGAGGGCTCGCACCGCAAGCTGTACCGCTTCAGCCCGGACGACTATAAGGAGGTCGCTGGCATTTGGGGCAACGGCGAGATGGCTTTGCCGGGCGACCCGCCGGGCGAGTTGGAATTGGTCGATGGCCATCCCGAGGGCGGCCGGATCCACAACCTTATGGGCCAGACCGCGGCGTTCAGCCCGGAGTATGCGCCCGAGGAAATGTTCGAGATCGCGTCGAAGCTGTACAAGAAGTCGCGCTAAGGCTGGAGCGCCACGCCCCATGCCGGGGCGTGGCATCAGCTCTCGAGTTCGCTGTCCCAATACAAATAGTCGCGCCAGCTCTCGTGTAGGTAGTTTGGCGGAAATGCCCGGCCGTTGTCCTGCAGTTCCCACGTCGAAGGCTGGGCGGGCTTGAGCCGCGGGTGCATGTGGCACTCGCGCGGCAGCTTGCTGCCCTTGCGCAGGTTGCAGCCGCCGCATGCGGTGACGACGTTCTCCCAGGTCGTGCGCCCACCACGGCTGCGCGGGATCACATGGTCGAACGTCAGGTCGTGCGTGGGATAGCGGTCGCCGCAATACTGGCAGCTGAATGCGTCGCGCAGGAACACGTTGAACCGCGTGAACGCTGGCTTGCGCGCAGCCGGGATGTAATCCTTCAACGCGATGACGCTCGGCAGCCGCATCGACATGCTCGGCGAATGGACCTCGTTGTCGTATTCGCTGAGCACGGAGACGCGGTCGAGGAACACCGCCTTGACCGCATCCTGCCAGGACCAGACCGATAGCGGGAAATACGACAGCGGCCGAAAATCGGCGTTCAAGACTAGCGCAGGAAAATGCAAACCCCCGTCCGGCAACATTCGCTCCTATGCGGCGGACGCTAGCGCTAGGGCCAAAACGGAAGACAGGCCGCCAGGTAGTGTGCGCCGCCAAACCTCGGCTTGTTATTGCACCGCAAACTTGCCCGGGCAAGCCACGTAGGCCGTTGTCATGGCTTCGTCACGCGAACAAACGCTGCAGGAACAACGCGCCGGCCGACAAACCGGCGTCGTCGATGCCATGGCCCAGCTTCGGGCACCACAGCGTCTGTACGGGCATGCCGAGCTGGACCAACGCCGACTCGGCCGCCTCTGCCCGGGCAAACGGGACCACCTCGTCCTCCCGCCCATGCACCAGCAGGACCGGCGGGTGGCCGGTGCATTCTGCGGCAAAGCCCGGCGAATTGAGCAGCGCGCCCGAGTACGCCATGATCCCCCGTGGCGGCAGAGGGCGGCGCAGGCCCGCATGCAGCACCATCATCGCGCCCTGGCTGAACCCCATCATCGCGACCGCATCGAGCGGCAGCCCGGCCTGCGTCAGCTCGGCGTCGATATAGGCCAAGAGCAACGGCGCGGCACGGCGCACCCCGGCGTCCAGAACCGCAGCCGTACGGTCGCGCAGGCTGAACCACTGCCTCCCGGTGAGACCCTGATCGTAGCGCTGTGGCCCATCGGGTGCCACAAACAATGCGTCCGGCAGCGCGCGGGACCAGGTCGGCGCCAGGTCGATCAGGTCGTGGCCGTCGGCGCCTACCCCGTGGCACAGCACAACGAGCTGCTGCGGCGCGCCCTTGGACGCCGGACCCCAACGCAGTCCCGTCAGCCCAGCCATGCCGTCCCCGGCGGTCATGACGAAACCGCCTCGTGGGCGTCCTGCAACGCGCGGGCTGTCAATACCTCGTCGTGCCCGGGAGCCAGCGGCTCGATCAATTCCGGCCCGTTGTTGCGGACATTGTTAACCCGGCTCGATACCGGCCAGATGCGCAATGCGACCGGCGACGGGCGCAGCAGTGCCGCCGGTTCGCCCGGCGCGTCGCCAAGCCAGGCGGCCCAGTCCGCCTCCTCCAGGATCACCGGCATCCGTTCATGCAGGTGGCCGAGCGCATCCGACGCGGTGGTCGTGACGACGGCATAGCTGCGAATGGTCTGCTCGTCGGGGCCGCGCCAGCCCTCCCAGATCCCGGCCAACGCCATCACGCGGCCATCCGCGCGGGCGATGGCGTGCGGCTGCTTGCCGGCGGGGGTGACCTGCCATTCGTAGAAGCCGTCGATCGGCACGATGCAGCGGCGCCGGGCAAAGGCGTCGCGGAATGTCGGCAGAGTCGCGACCGTCTCGGCCCGGGCATTGATGGGCTGCCGGATTTTCTTCGGATCGCCTCGCGCCCAGTGCGGCAGCAGGCCCCAGCGCAAAAGGTCGAGCTGCCGCGCCCCGGTCGAGGGATGCAGCCGGACAACGGGGCCGTCCTGGCTCGGCGCCATGTTCCAGGTCGGCTGCCAATTCGGCGTATCGTTCACCGTTCCGAAGATGCGGTGGATCTCGTCCGGCGAGGTGGTGGAAAGATAGCGTCCGCACATTCTGTTTTACCCTGGCATCTTACCTTGGCGCGTTTGCGCGGTCTTTCAATCGTGGGCGGGCCCACGTGGGCTTACAATCGTGCGGCGCGCTCGGTAGGTTTATCCAGGGATCGGGAAGGCGCTGCAATGGGTTGGGTTCGGACATTTCTCTCGGCTTTGCTGCTGCTGGCGTGCCATGCGGCGGCGGCGCAGGAGCGCGTGCTGAACGTCTATAACTGGACCGACTACATCGACCCGAAGGTGCTGGACCGCTTCACCAGCGAGACCGGCATCAAGGTGCAATACGACGTTTACGACAGCCTGGAGACGCTGGAAGGCAAGCTGCTCGCCGGCAAATCGGGCTACGACATCGTCGTGCCCACGGCCGAGCCGACCTTCTCCCGGCTGATCGCCGCCAAGGCGCTGCAGCCGCTCGACCGGAGCAAGATCCC
>CAXTJW010000392.1:0-3953 GCA_964244305.1 uncultured Acetobacteraceae bacterium | reverse complement strand
TCGGGGATGCCGCCCACGGCGGAGGCGACGACGGCGGTCTCGCAGGCCATCGCCTCGAGATTGATGATCCCGAACGGCTCGTAAACCGAGGGACAGCAAAACACCGCCGCATTGGTATAGAGCTGGATGACCTCTGGGCGGGAGATCATCTCCCGGACCCAGATCACGCCCGGCCGCCCGGCAGCGACCTTCGCCACACCCTCCTCCATTTCGCGGCCGATCTCCGGCGTATCGGGCGCGCCGGCGCAGAGCACGATCTGCAGCGCCGGATCGATGTGGGGAATGGCGTTTACGAGGTGGATGATGCCCTTCTGCCGGGTGATGCGCCCGACGAACAGCAGAAAGGGCCGGTCCGGGTCGATGCCATACTTAACCAGCACGTCGGTGCCCGGCGTTGGCCGGTATTCCACGGGATCGATGCCGTTATGGATGACGTGGATCCTCTCGGGCTTCACGTCGAACAGGCGCAGCACGTCCGCCTTGGTCTCGCGTGAGACGGCGATGATGGCGTCGGCCTGTTCGATGGCGGTGCGCTCCATCCAGGCGGCGAGATGGTAGGCACGGCCGAGCTGCTCGACCTTCCAGGGGCGCAGCGGCTCCAGCGAGTGGATCGTCAGGACGTAAGGCACACCCCAGAGCTGGGACGCGATGGTGCCGCCGATGTCGGTGTACCAGGTGTGGCAATGCACGAGTTGCGCGTCGAGACGGTCCTTGGCCATAACCAACGAGCGCGCGAATGCATCGATGGCGCCGGTGAAGCGCGGGTCGCTGCCGGTTTTGGTCTCGTCCCATTGCTCGTAACCGCGGACGACGAGGGCACCCTTATCCAGCGCCTGATCGCCGAAAGCGCGAACCTCCACCTGCATGATTTTGGCCAGCGCTCGGCTGAGATATTCGACGTGCACCCCCGCCCCGCCATAGACGTAAGGCGGATATTCCTTGGTGAATAAGGCGACTTTCGCAAGTTCAGGCGTGCCCGGCTCCGACATGAACGGCCCTCCTCAACGCAGCCGCATCAAGCCTGCAGCTTGTCGATCATCGGCTGAGTGATCAGGCACACGCCGCGTGCCGTGCGGCGAAAGCGGGCGGCGTCGTGCTCCGGGTCCTCGCCGACCACCATGCCGTTGGGGATGCGCACGCCGCGGTCGATGACGACGTTGCGCAGCCGGGCTGCCCGGCCGACATCGACGTAGGGCAGGATCACCGCCCCGTCGATCTGCGACCGCGAATGGGTATGGACGCCGGTGAACAGCAGCGAACGGCTCACAGAACTGCCGGACACGATACATCCCCCGGACACCATCGAACTGATGGCCTGCCCACGCCGCCCGGGCTCGTCGTGCACGAACTTCGCCGGCGGCACGATCTCGCCATAGGTCCAGATCGGCCATTCATGGTCATACAGATCGAGGCCCGGCACGAAATCCGTCAGGTCGATGTTCGCCTCCCAATAGGCGTCGACGGTGCCGACATCGCGCCAATAGGACTGCGTTTCCGACGACGACCGCACGCAGGACTGCGCGAAGCGATGCGCCACCGCTTTGCCGCGCTCGACGATGTAGGGGACGATGTCGCGGCCGAAATCGTGGTTGCTGTCCGGGTCGGCGGCGTCGCGGCGGAGCTGCTCGAACAGGAACTGCGTCTCGAACACGTAGATGCCCATGCTCGCCAGCGCCTGGTCCGGGCTGCCGGGAATGCCCGGCGGATCGGCGGGCTTTTCCAGGAACGACACGATGCGGTCGTCCTCGTCGACGCCCATGACGCCGAACGCCGTCGCGTCCATCCGCGGCACCTCGATGCAGCCCACCGTCACGTCGGCGTCCTGGTCGACGTGCTGCTGCAGCATCGGCTCGTAGTCCATCTTGTAGATGTGGTCGCCCGCCAGCAGCACGATGAAGCGCGGCGCATAGCTCTCGATGATGTCGATGTTCTGGAACACTGCGTCGGCGGTGCCGGCATACCAGCCGCTCTCGGTAATGCGCTGGCTGGCGGGCAGGATGTCGAAGCTCTCGTTGCGCTCCGGCCGGAAGAAGTTCCAGCCCCGCTGCAAGTGGCGGATCAGGCTGTGCGCCTTGTATTGCGTGGCGACGCCGATGCGGCGGATGCCCGAATTCAGCGCATTGGACAGTGCGAAGTCGATGATGCGCGACTTGCCGCCGAAATACACCGCGGGCTTCGCACGTATGTCGGTCAACTCCATCAGCCGGCTGCCGCGTCCGCCCGCCAGCACATAGGCCATGGCGGCGCGGGCGAGCGGCGCGTTGACGCCGGGGCTGGTGCGTATCATGCGTCGTCCTCCCGTGCCGGCGCCGGCTGCGGAACCGCGTTCCAGATTTCGGTGGCGTATTCGAGGATGGCGCGGTCGGACGAGAACCAGCTCACCCCGGCGGTGTTCATGATGCTGGCGCGCCACCACGCCGGCGGGTCAAGCCAGAGCTGCGCCACCGCCCTCTGCTGCTCCTGATAGCTGGGGAAGTCGGCCGCGACCATGAACACGTCGCGTTCGAGCAGGTTGTGCACCAGCTCGCCGTATCGGCCGGGTTCGCTCGGCGAGAACACGCCGGACCGGATCGCCTGCAGCGCCTGGTCCAGCGCCGGGCAGGCCGCGACGTCGTCATAGGCGGCGAGGCCGCGTTGGGCACGGACATGCACTTCCTCGGCGGTCATGCCGAAGATGAACATGTTGGCCGGGCCCACGTTGTCACGGATCTCGATGTTGGCGCCGTCAAGCGTGCCGATCGTCAGCGCCCCGTTCAGCGCGAGTTTCATGTTGCCGGTGCCCGACGCCTCCATCCCGGCTGTGGAAATCTGCTCCGACAGGTCGGCCGCGGGAATGATGACCTCGGCGAGGCTCACGTTGTAGTTCGGCAGGAACACGATCTTGAGCCGCCCGGCGACCGAGGGATCGTGGTTGATGACCTGCGCCACATCGCAGGCGAGCCGGATGATCTGCTTCGCCACCCGGTAGCCCGGCGCCGCCTTGCCAGCGAAAATCTTGACCGTGGGCACCCAGTCCCGCGTCGGCATCGCCCGGATCGCATTATAGAGCGCGACCGTTTGCAGGATGTTAAGCAATTGGCGCTTATACTCGTGGATACGCTTCACCTGGACGTCGAACAGGGCATGCGGGTCGACGTGGATGCCGGTGCGGTCGGCAATCAGCCGGGCCAGCGCCTCCTTGCGTCCCAGCCGCTGCCGAGCGAACGCCGCCTGGAACGCCGGATCGTCGGCATAGGCGCGGAGGTCCGACAGCGCGCCGGCGTCGAGCAGGACACGCGGGCCGAGCTTCTCGACCAGCAGGGCGGTCAGGCCGGGGTTGGCGCGGTGCAACCAGCGGCGGAACGTGACGCCGTTGGTCTTGTTGTTGATGCGCCCGCCATACTGCGCATTGAGGTCGCGGAACACCGTCTTCTGCATGAGACCGGTGTGCAAAGCCGACACGCCGTTGATGGAGTGCGAGCCGAGGAACGCCAAATGCCCCATGCGCACCCGGCGCCCATGCCGCTCGTCGATGATCGACAATGTCTCCAGCAGCACGTCGTCCACCGGGCCCTGCGCCTTGACGTGCTCCAGATGCCCGCCGTTGAGCAGATAGATGATCTGCATGTGGCGCGGCAGCATGCGTTCCATCAGCGAGACCGGCCAGGTCTCGAGCGCCTCGGGCAGCAAGGTGTGGTTGGTGTAGGCGAAGGTCGCGATGGTGATGTTCCACGCGGCCGCCCACTCGATGCCGTGCACGTCGACGAGCAGTCGCATCATCTCGGCGATGGCGATGGCGGGATGGGTGTCGTTCAACTGGATCGCCGCCTTATCGGCGAGGTTGGCGAGCGTGCCGAACTGGTCGAGATGGCGGCGCAGCAGGTCCTGCAGCGAGGCGGAGGCGAAGAAAAACTCCTGGCGCAGCCGCAGCTCCTGCCCGGCGTCGCTCTCGTCGCCGGGATACAGCACGCGGG
>CAXTJW010000391.1:0-3962 GCA_964244305.1 uncultured Acetobacteraceae bacterium | reverse complement strand
GAACATCGCCTTCACCAGGTCCTGGCAGTCGTCGAAGGTGCCGTCCACGGCGATGTTGGCGATGTTGCTGGCGTCCACCGTGGTCATCTGCCGGCGCTGCACCTCGCTGGTGCGGCCTTGCGGATGCAGGATGACGACATCGATGCCGGGCCGGTCGCGGCATGCCTCGATCGCGGCCGACCCGGTGTCGCCCGACGTCGCGCCGACGATGGTGACCCGCTGGTTCCGCTGCGCCAGCACGTGGGCGAACATGCGGCCCAGCAGCTGCATCGCTACGTCCTTGAACGCGAGCGTCGGGCCGTGGAACAGCTCCTGCGCCCACAGGCAGGCGTCCAGCTGCACGAGCGGCACGACCGCCGGATGGCCGAACCCCGCATACGCGTCGCGGCACATGGACTGTAGCGTGGTGAACGGAATGGACGTGCCGACGAACGGCGCCAAGACCCGGGCGGCGAGCTCGTGATAAGGAAGGCCGCGCAGGCCGCGCAGATCGGCGGGCGACAGCCGCGGCCAGGTCTCGGGCACATAGAGCCCGCCATCATCGGCCAGCCCGGCCAGCAGCACGCCGGCGAAGTCAAGCACGGGCGCCTGCCCGCGGGTGGAAATGTATCGCATGGCGACGACTGTAGGCGGCGGCGGCGGCCGATCCAACCCCCGGCGGGGCCGGCCTAATCCTTCGGCTTGTCCTCGTCGTCGTCCACCAGCTCGTCCTCGTCCTCCTCCTCATCGTCCTGGCTCTCGTACCATTCCAGCACGCTGTCGTGGAAATCCGGGTCGTTCAGCAACCGCATCGCCAGCGCTATGGCGATCTCGTGCGGCTCGGGCACGTCGGTCGTGCCGTCCGCCAGCTCGCGGGCCGGGACGACGCGGATGGTCATGGAGCCTTCCTCCTCGCCGATGATCAGCGCGACCTCGGTCGGATCGAGGTCGATCGTGGTAGTGTTCGCATCGGCCATGGCCGGTCCTCCTGAATGTGGGTGGTGCCTAGCAGGTTCGGGGCGCCCGCAGATAGGGCATGCGGGGCCGTCATGGAACCGCAATGCCTCTAGGCAGTTTCATCACGTATCGAAACTTGGAGGGCTGATTTTATGGACGAGAATCGCTTTGAGGGCACGGCGCGTAAGGTCGGCGGCAAGGTCGAGGGCGCCGTCGGCGACCTGACCGGGGACAGCAAGATGCAGGCGAGCGGACGCATGGACGACCTCGCCGGCAGCGCTCAGCGCGGCTACGGCCAGGCCAAGGACGCCGTGCGCGGCGTGGCCGGGCAGGTGGGCGACCAGGCGAGCGACTACGGCTCGCAGATGCTCGATCAGCTCGAGGAGGCTGGCGACTATCTGGCCGAGCAGGTCGATCAGCGCCCGATCACCGCCATTCTGGTCGCGGCCGGCGTTGGCTTCCTGATCGCCATGGCGACCAAGCCTGCACCGCGCGTCTATCGCCGCCGCTGAGTCGGTAAAACGGGTCCGGTCTCCAGGGCAGGGGACCGGACGACTTCTTTAAACCTTTAGAAAGCCGACCAGCCGTTCGGCCTCGGCGACGATCGGGTTGGCGATTGCGCTGGCCCGGGCGGCACCTTCGAGCAGCACAGCGTCAACGCTACCGGGGTCGGCAAGCAGGCGCCGGGTCTCGGCGGCGATCGGGGCTAGCTTCTCGACGACCACCGCGGCCAGGCTTTCCTTGAACGCGCCAAAGCCCTTGCCGCCATGGTCGCGCAGCACCGCGGCGGGGTCCTGATCCAGCAGCGCGGCCATGATGCCCACTAGGTTGCGTGCCTCCGGCCGCTGTTCCAGGCCTTCCGGCTCGTGCGGCAACGGCTCGGCGTCCGTTCGAGCGCGACGTATCTTCAGCGCAATCGCGTCGGCGTCGTCGGTCAGGTTGATGCGGCTCTGGTCGGACGGGTCGGACTTCGACATCTTCTTGCTGCCGTCGCGCAGGCTCATGACCCGGGTCGCCGGGCCGAAGATCAGCGGCTCGATGTTCGGGAAGAACTCGACGCCATAATCGTGGTTGAACTTCTGCGCGATGTCGTTGGCGAGTTCGATATGCTGCCGCTGGTCGTCGCCCACCGGAACGCGGGTGGCGTGGTAGGTGTGGATGTCGGCGGCCATCAGGTTCGGATACACATACAGCCCGGCCGACACCTGCTCACGATCCTTGCCGGCCTTGTCCTTGAACTGCGTCATCCGGTTCAGCCAGCCAAGCCGGGCGACGCAGTTGAATATCCAAGCCAGGCGGACATGCGCATGCACCGCCGATTGGTGGAACAGCGCGTGCGCCTGCGGATCGATCCCGCACGCGATCAGCGCCGCCGCCAACTCCCGCGTTGCGGAGGCGAGTGCACGCGGCTCCTGCCATACCGTGATGGCGTGCAGATCGACCACGCAGAACAGGCACTCGTGGTCCCGTTGCAGCGCGACCCAGTTGCGGATCGCGCCGAGGTAGTTGCCGAGCGTCGGCACGCCCGATGGCTGGATGCCGGATAGGATGCGCTGCATGAGCGCGTTGTCACCGCCCGGCGCGGCCTGGTCAAGGCCGTGCGAGGCGGGGCGACTACTCCGTCACAGCGCGCGTCGCGCCATTGCGCCAATACAGCGTGACTTTGCTAACCTTGCATAGGTTGACGCTGTCCCAGGTGGCCTCGTCGCCGTCGTTATAGCCCACCTTGATGTCGAAGCTGCAGGAACTGGTGCGGTGCGGGAAGGTGATGTTGACCACCTCGCCATCCGAAAGGGAGTCCCGGCCCATGATGTCGCGGCCCCATTCGCTGGAGCTATGCGGGCCGACATAGACGCTGTCGATCTGATAGCCGGTCTTGTTCAGCAGCTGAAAATCTTGATCCGCCGCAGCGGCGGGGAGCGTCATGGCGAGAAAAGCCAGGCCCGTGATGAGGTTGCGCTTGGACATAAGACGGCTCCGTTGTAGGTCATACAACCATTACGCGAATATCATGTAGATTGATATAGCTTTTTGGTAAGTGCGCCGCTAACGCACGCGGCTGCGACGGCGCAGGACGCCAAGAACTTCGCGCAGGTCGAACGCTCCAAAAAGCTGGGCCGCCACGACGTAGGCCGCGATCCCGCAACCGACCAAAGCGCCCAGCGCCAGCCAGCGCAGCCCGGCCGTCGCGCCCATCTCGGCGAATATCGTGCGCCGCGCGAACCACAGCGCCCCCGCCATCGCCAGCGACGCCATCGCCATGCGCCCCAGCCGGCGGCGTAGCCTCAGGTCCACCACGAGCTGTCCCCGCCGGCTTAGTACAATAGAGAGCGCCAGGACGTTGAAAATCGCGGAAACGCTGGTGGCCAGCGCCGGCCCGGCATGCGCCAGCGGCACCATGAACAGTAAATTCAACGCCAGATTAAGCGCAATCGCCACCATGCCGATCCGCACCGGCGTTCCGGTGTCGCCATGGGCGAAGAATGCCGGGACCAGGACCTTCAGCACCACGAACGCCGGCAGGCCGAAGGCATAGGCCGCCAGCGACTGTGAACTCAGCAGCGCGCTGGTGGCGTCGAACGCCCCGCGGCCGAACAGCACCAGCATGATCGGCTCGCCCGCCACGCCAAGCGCCAGAGCCGCCGGCAGCGTGAGGACCATGCTGATCTCGATCGCACGGTTGAGCGTGACGATGGCGCCGGCGTTGTCCCCCGTCCGCGCCTGCCGCGACAGCAGCGGCAGCAGCGCCGTGCCCACCGCAGTGCCGATCACACCCAGCGGGAGTTGGTTGACCCGGTCCGCGTAATACAGCAGCGACGCCGAGCCCGGCGGCAACAGACTGACGATCACGACGTCCACGGCCAGGTTCAGCTGCGTGACCCCCGCGCCGATGAGCCCCGGGCCCATGCGCCGCAACAGGATCGCCATGCGCGGCGTCATGCGCGGGCGCGGGATGCGCAGCGTCATTCCCGCCCGCCGCACCGCCCAGCCCAGCAGCGCCAACTGCAGCACGCCGGAGATCGTGA
>CAXTJW010000390.1:0-3972 GCA_964244305.1 uncultured Acetobacteraceae bacterium | reverse complement strand
CGTATCGACCCATACCACACGGTCCGGGCCACCGCCCTGAAGCTGCACAGAGACCCGGTCTGCGGCGACTGACGTCCCCATAATGCGGGTGCCAGCCGGCTCGTCGAGCACGATACTGGCAATCCGGCCGGAACCGGCCGACATACGCTGCGCCAGCACGACGAATAGCCCGACCGTTCCGGCTACGATCAGGACCCCCATGACCACCACCGCCACCTTCAACCCACCCAATGCTGCATCCCTCTTGGAACAGTCCGCTTCGGCCCAGCCCGCTTTCGCCCAGCCTGGGTCGAACCTGCCTATGCCCGATCCGATCGAGGTTGTCGCCGGGCCCGAGGCGCTCGGGCAGCGTACCGACCGGTTCCTGGCCGACGCCATCGGCGCGCTGTCGCGCTCCCGCGTCAAGTCCCTCATGCAGGACGGCGCCGTGCTGCGCGACGACGTGGCGCTGCATGACCCAGCCGAGCTCGTGCGCCCCGGCGCCCGCTTCGTCGTGCGGCCCCCGCCCTTGGTCGCAGCCCGGCCGCAGGCTCAACAAATCGCATTCGAGATCCTGTATGAGGATGCCGACCTGATCGTGCTCGACAAGCCGGCCGGCCTCGTCGTCCACCCGGCGCCGGGCAACGAGGACGGCACCCTGGTCAACGCACTCCTGGCGCATTGCGGCGACAGCCTGCCCGGCATCGGCGGCGAGCGCCGGCCCGGCATCGTGCATCGGCTCGACAAGGACACCTCGGGCGTCATGGTCATCGCCAAGACCGAACAGGCGCTCGCCGCGCTGTCGGCCGCATTTGCCGCACACGACATCGATCGGGCCTACCATGCCCTGGTCTGGGGTAGCCCGGCGCCCGTCAGCGGCCAAATCGAGGGCGCAATCGGCCGCGATCCGCGCGAGCGCAAGCGGATGGCCGTCGTCGCCCGCGGCGGCAAGCACGCGCTCACCCGATACCGCACGCTGCGGGCCTGGCTGCCCGGCGCGACGTTGCCCGGCGTGACGCTGCCCGGCGTGACTCTAATCGAATGCGTGCTCGCGACCGGGCGGACGCACCAGATCCGCGTGCACCTGGCCAGCGCCGGACATCCCGTCGTCGGCGATCCGGTCTACCTGCGCCGAGTTCCAGCCGCGGCCAAATCATTGCCCGCCGCCGTCCGTGGCGTCATGCTCGATTTCCCGCGACAGGCTTTGCACGCCACGCGGCTCGGCTTTGCCCATCCCCGGACAGCGGCAGCGCTGAACTTTGAACGTCCGGTGCCCGCTGACATGGCGGCGCTCATCGCCGTGCTGGACCATCAACAGGACATGAACCCGCAATGTTGTTGACAGGACCACGGCGGTCCTGTATTCCAATCACTGTTCGGAGCGGCGGGCGTGCCGCGCTGAAGTCAGTCTAGCCGACTATCGCTTCGGGATAGTCTCTGGGACGTGATGGCTTTTTCCGCGCCTGTATTTCATTTACGTCGCAACTGATTGTGCCCGAGCGCCGTATAGGGCTGGGAACAATCAACAGAGACGAAAGAGGCCTCCACATGGCTGCTGCCGTCATTAATGTCGCCCCCGAGGGCAATCTATCGCGGTATCTGCAAGAGATCCGCAAATTTCCAATGCTTGCTCCAGAGGAGGAGCTCGAACTGTCTCGCCGGTGGCGCGACCATGAAGACATGGGCGCCGCACATCAGCTTGTCACGTCCCACCTGCGCCTCGTCGCCAAGATTGCCATGGGCTACCGCGGTTACGGCCTGCCCGTCGGCGAGCTGATCAGCGAAGGCAACGTCGGCATGATGCAGGCGGTGAAGCGGTTCGACCCGGATCGTGGTTTCCGCCTCGCGACCTATGCGATGTGGTGGATACGTGCCGCCATCCAGGAGTATATTCTGCATAGCTGGTCGCTCGTGAAAATGGGCACCACTGCGGCTCAAAAGAAGCTGTTCTTTAACCTGCGTCGGCTTAAGGGCCAGATGCAGGCGATCGAGGACGGCGACCTGCAGCCTGAGCAAGTGGCAAAGATCGCCCGCATGCTCGCAGTGCCCGAGCAGGACGTCGTCAGCATGAACCGTCGCCTCGCGGCGCCCGACAACAGCCTGAATGCTCCAGTCCGCGCCGATAGCGAGGGCGAGTGGCAGGATTGGCTGGTGGACGAAAGCGAGAGCCAGGAGAGCATGCTGGCTGATCGCGAGGAGCTGACCGGGCGCAAGGCCCTGCTCAGCGGCGCGCTGAAGACCCTGAACGAGCGCGAGCGTCACATCCTGATCGAGCGGCGGCTGAAGGACAATCCGACCACGCTCGAAGACCTGTCGCAGCAGTACAGCATCTCGCGCGAGCGGGTGCGTCAAATCGAAGTGCGTGCGTTCGAAAAGCTGCAGAAGGCCATGAAGACCCAGGTGGCCGAGCGCCGCATGGCGACACAGCAGGCCGCCTGATTAAAAACGCCCCGCTGCAAACGGCGGGGCGTCCTATCCTTCGAACGGGTCGCGCATCAGGATGGTGTCGTCCCGCTCCGGGCTGGTCGACAACAGCGTAACCGGCGTCTCAACCAGTTCCTCAATCCGGCGCACGTATTTGATCGCTTGGGCCGGTAAATCCACCCAAGACCGAGCGCCGCGGATCGAACCACTCCAACCCTCGATCGTCTCATAGATCGGCGTCGCCGCCGCCTGTGCCGCCTGTGCCGCCGGCAGATGGTTGACCCGGCGGCCGGCGATCTCATAGCCCACGCCGATCTTCAGCTCCGGCATCCCGTCCAGCACGTCGAGCTTGGTCAGCGCCAGACCTTGGATGCCCCCCACCTTAATCGCCTGCCGAACCAGCGCCGCATCGAACCAGCCACATCGGCGCTGACGCCCGGTCACCGTTCCAAACTCATGCCCGCGCACGCCAAGCTGCCGGCCGACGTCGTCGTGCAACTCGGTCGGGAACGGCCCGGCGCCGACGCGGGTGCTGTATGCCTTCGCGATTCCCAATACGAAGCCCACCACGCCCGGCCCCACGCCAGACCCGGCGGCGGCGGTCGCTGCAATGGTGTTGCTGCTGGTCACGAACGGATAGGTGCCGTGGTCGACATCCAGCATCACCGCCTGCGCGCCCTCGAACAGGATGCGACGCCCGGCCCGGCGCGCTTCGTCGAGCCGCAGCCAAACCGCCTCGACATGCGGCAGGATGCGCGGCGCCAAACCAAGCAACAGGTCCAGCAACTCCTGCTTCCGCGCCGGTTCCGCACCGAGTCCGGTCAGCAGCGCGTTGTGGTGCACCAGCATCTCGTCCAGCTTCTCGGACAGCGTTTCGGGCTCTGCGAGGTCGCAGACCCGGATTGCCCGGCGCGCGACCTTGTCCTCGTAGGCCGGGCCGATCCCGCGGCCGGTCGTGCCGATCTTGCGGTCGCCCCGAGCCATCTCGCGCGCACGATCGAGCGCGCCGTGCACGGGCAGGATCAAAACCGCGTTCTCGGCGATGCGCAGGTTCTCTGGCGTCACATCCAGGCCCTGGGCGCGCACCCGGTCCATCTCGGCCAGCAGCGCCACCGGGTCGATGACGACGCCGTTGCCTATTATGCCGAGCTTCCCGCGCACCAACCCACTGGGCAACAATGAAAGCTTATAGGTCTGGTTGCCGACCACGAGCGTGTGCCCGGCGTTATGCCCGCCCTGGAACCGCACCACGATATCGGCGCGGCTGGCGAGCCAGTCCACGACCTTGCCCTTCCCCTCATCGCCCCATTGGGCGCCGATGACGGCAACATTGGCCATTCAGCCCTCCGATGTCATAGGAACGGCCACGCCGCCCCGTAGGATGTGGGTGCAGCCGAGCCGCGCCGCCTCCGCGTCCGCCTCGCCCGGATGATGCCGGATCAGCGCCGGGATGGTGGCGAAACCAGCATCCCGCAGCGCGGCCGCATCATGGCGCGGCGTCCCCCAAGGCAAATAGGCGCGCGGACGGACCGGCCGGGCCGGCAGCGCGCGCAGCAGGGCGTCGGGATA
>CAXTJW010000389.1:0-3973 GCA_964244305.1 uncultured Acetobacteraceae bacterium | reverse complement strand
CTCCAGCGCCAACCAACGCCGGCGCGCCTTACGGTCCACATCGGCCAAGAAGCCCGGCGCCAGCATCACATCTAGCACCGCGTTGGCCGCCGCGCACGCCAGCGGATTGCCGCCGAACGTCGTGCCGTGCGTGCCGGCCACCAAGTGCTTGGCGACCGCCTCCTTGGCCAGGATTGCACCCATCGGAAAACCGCCGGCAATTCCCTTGGCCGCGCTCATGACATCCGGCTCGACGCCCGCCCACTCATGCGCGAACAGCTTGCCGCTGCGCCCCATGCCGCACTGCACCTCGTCCATGCCGAGGATCAGCCCATACTCGTCACACGCCGCCCGTAGCCCGCGCAGGAAATCGAGCGACGCCGCGCGAATGCCGCCCTCGCCCTGCACCGGCTCGACCAATACGCCCGCCGTCTCCGGGCCGATGGCGTCGCGCAGCGCATTGAGGTTGTTGAACGGCACATGGTCGAAGCCGTCGACCTCCGGCCCGAACCCGGCCAGATACTTCTTGTTGCCCGTCGCCGCCAGCATCGCCAGCGTGCGGCCATGAAACGCGCCGTCGAAGCAAATCACCCGGTAGCGCTCGCCGCGGCCCGTCTCGTGCATCGCCTTGCGCATCATCTTGACCATGCCCTCGTTCGCCTCGGCGCCCGAGTTGCAGAAGAACACGCTGTCGGCGAACGTCGCCTCGACGAACCGCGCCGCCAGCCGCTCGGCCTGCGGCACGCGATACAGGTTGCTCGTGTGCATCACCTTGGCCGCCTGCTCGGCGATGGCCTGCACCAAATGCGGGTGGCCGTGGCCGAGCGAGGAGGTCGCGATGCCGGCGCCGAAATCGAGGAATCGTCGCCCGTCCGTTGTATACAGCCAGGCACCTTCGCCCCGCTCGAAGGCGAGGTCGGCACGGTTATACGTCGGCATCAGGGCGGAAATCATGGGAACTCGGCACCTCGGTGCATTTCCCCGGGCCATTTCAACGCCCAACGACCCTTCGCGGGCGGTTCCGGGGAAGCGGGCAGGATGGGGTGAGCCTTCGCGCGAAGTCAAACGCTAATCGGCAACTTCCGGCCTAATTTGCGCTAATATACCAGACTTGGCATTGCATTCAGCGTGTCCTTGGTCGCGCCCTGCAGCACCATATGGTCGCCGTCGCGCTTGAGCTGGTCGAACGGCACCGCAACCAGCTTGCTGCCCAGGCCCAGGAACCCGCCAACCGAGATGACGGCTACGGTGATCTTGTTCCCGTCGGTCATCACCAAATCGTCGACGCTGCCGATACGCTCGTTCTGATCGCTGTTGACGGCGGCGCCGATCAGCTTGCTCGCGCGCACGCCGCTATCGAGCCGCACCGACGCGACCGCCAGGTTGGGGTTGTTCGTGGTCGCGACGACGCCGGCAGGCGGCGCGGAGGTCTGGTCCGCCTGTTGCGCCAACGCCGGCACTGCGGCCAGGCTCGTGGCCAAGGCCATCGCAACGGCAGCGGAAAGCTTCGGGACAGGATAGTTCAAAGCGACACCTCAGGGCTTTATTGCGGAGCTGCCATCGAACGTAGCGTGGCCCGTCCGGGTTCCGACGACGCGCGTCCCGTGCCATCGTGCCGCCATGGCCGAGCCTCCTTCAGACGAAGCAAAGTCCGGTGCGAAGCCGGGCAGATCGGGCCGCGCCCGGCGGACGGCGCCCCGGCCGGCCGGTCCCGCGCCAACCCGCGCCCGGCTGCATGACGCGGCACTGGCCCATCTCGCGCGCTTCGCCGCAACGGAGGCCGGGCTCGTCCGCGTGCTCGACCGCCGGATCGACCGCTGGGCGCGGGCCGCTGCCGCCGAGGGCGAGCATGATGCCGACGCCCTCGCCGCCGCGCAGCAAACAAGCCGGCAGGCGGCGCGTGAGGTCGTCCGTGCCCTCGTGCAGTCGGGCGTGGTGGACGACACGGCGTTTGCCGGCGCCCGCGCCCGCAGCCTGACCCGCGCCGGCCGGTCCCGCATCGCCGTCAGCGCGCATCTGGCCGCAAAGGGCGTGCCGCAGGCGGTCGCGCAGGCCGCGCTGCCGGACCCCGAGAGCGAGCTGGCCGCCGCGTTGGCCTACGCCCGCCGCCGCCGGCTCGGCCCGTTCCGCATCAGCGACGCCGACGAGGATACCCGCCGGAAGGAACTCGGCGCATTGGCCCGGGCCGGCTTCCCGCAGCCGGTCGCCCAGCAGGCGCTGCGCATGGCGCCGGACGACGCGAAGGCGCTGGTGATCCGGCTGAAGCAGGGCTGATGTCGCTGGGGCGCCCGAGGTTCTCCCGCGCGGCGGTGCTCGCGGGCGTGCGTCGCAGCCTGCCGCTGCAGGTCGCGGTGGCGCCGTTCGGCCTGGTGTGCGGCGTCGCGGCGCAGGGCCAGGGGCTGTCGTTGGCCGAGGCCACGCTGATGAGCGGGCTCGTGTATGCCGGGTCGGCGCAGTTGCTGGTGCTGAGCCACTGGGTCAACCCGGCGCCGGTGCTCGCCGCCGCCATCGCCTCGTTCATCATCAATTTGCGCCTGGCGCTCATGGGTCCGGTGCTGGGGCCATGGCTCGACCGGGTGCGCGGATGGCGGCTCTGGGTCAGCCTGTTCGTCATGGCCGACCAGAACTGGGCGCTCTCGGTGACGGAGATGCAAGGCGGGCAGGGGGACGCCGGATTCCTGTTTGGGTCCGGCGTGCTGATGTGGGTGGTCTGGGTCGGCACCACGGCGGCGGGGCACGTGCTGGGCGCGACGATGCGCCCGCCGCCGGGGCATCCGCTGTTCTTCGCGGCGCTCGCGGTGTTCGTGGCCATCCTGGTGCCGATGTGGCGGGGACGGCGCGATCTCGTGCCGTGGATCGTGGCGGCGTCGGTTGCGATGCTGCTGGCCCGGCTGTTGCCGGGGACGAGCTGGTATATCGTGGCCGGAGCGCTGACCGGGAGCACCGCCGGAGTCTGGCGCGACCGGCGAAGGGGGGATGCCGCATGACGCTCGACCCGTGGGTGCTCGCCGCGATCGCTGCGATGGCGGTCGCCACGTTCGCGACACGGGCGGGCGGCTATTTGCTGTTCCGCGCATTCCGCCCGCCGCCGCTGCTGCGCGCCGTGCTGGCCTACATACCCGGCACGCTGTTCGTAAGCTACGTTGCGCCGGCGCTGGCCGTTGGCGGGTTGCAGCAATGGGTCGGCGCCGCCGCGACGGTGACGGTGATGCTGGCGACACGCAATCTGGCGCTGGCGATCCTGGGCGGCACCGCGGCGGCGAGCGTCGTCTGGGCCGCCGGCTGAACGCCGGGGCCTAGGGAGGCGGCATGGGACGGTGCTTCGCGGCATTGGGGCTGTTGGCGGCTTCGCTGCTGCCGGGCTGCGGGTCTGCACCGCGCGGAGCTGCATCCATGGGCGCCTCCACCTCATTGGAGTGCGCGCCGTTTGCCCGGCAGGTTTCGGGCATTCAACTCTACGGCGCGGCCTATTCGTGGTGGGACCAAGCCGCCGGGCATTATGCCCGCAGCACGCAGCCGGTGCCGGGCGGCGTCCTGGTGTTCCGCCGCGGCGGCAGCCTCGACTCCGGCCACGTCTCCGTGGTCGACCGCGTGGTTTCGGCGCGCGAGATCACCGTGACGCAGGCCAACTGGGTGCATCGTCGCATCACTCGCAATGAGCCGGTGCTCGACGTCTCCCCTGGCAACGATTGGAGTGCCGTGCGGGTCTGGTGGGCGCCGACCGGGGCGCTGGGGAGCACGATCTACCCGACCTATGGCTTCATTGCGCCGAATATGGGTGGGCGCGGCCTGAACGCCGGGCGGTGACACCGGGCAAATCGCTTGCAAGCATCCGCGCGCCGCGCCATGTCGTATACTAGAGCGGGTTGCGCCCGCCAGTCGCATCTGGGCGATGCCATTTTGGCGTTTGCCCGTACGGAGGAACCATGGGTAGCTTCAGCATCTGGCACTGGATGGTCGTCCTGATCGTTGTCCTGCTGCTATTCGGAAGCGG
>CAXTJW010000388.1:0-3976 GCA_964244305.1 uncultured Acetobacteraceae bacterium | reverse complement strand
TTCTTGATGTTGTGCAGGATCTGCTGGTTGCCGCTCTCGTAGCCGACCAGCAACAGCCGCAGGCCGTTGTCCTTCAGCACCTTGAGCGTCGCCCGCGGCACGTTGGCTTTGGCGTTGCAGGACCAAGTGACGCCGAGCTTGCCCAACTCGCGGGCGATCGCCTCGGCGCGGGGCAGGTTGTCGGTGAAGGTGTCGTCGTCGAAGAAAATCTCGCGGACCTGCGGGAAATCGCGCTGGATCGACCGGACCTCCTCAGCGACGTGGCCCGGGCTGCGGACGCGGTATGTATGCCCACCGACGGTCTGCGGCCAGAGGCAGAACGTGCACCGGCTCTTGCAGCCCCGCCCCGTGTAGATCGACACGTAGGGATGCATCAGGTAGCCGATGAAGTAATCCTCGATCCGCAGATCCCGCTTATAGACGTCGGACACGAACGGCAGCTTGTCCATGTCCTGCAGGATCGCGCGGTCCTTGTTGTGGACCAGCCGGCCATTGGCGTCACGGTAGGAGATGCCGTCGATGTCGGCGAAGTCGCGGCCCTCGGCGACCTCGAGGCAGGTAAAGTCGAACTCGTTGCGGGCCACGAAGTCGATCGGCACGCCCTGCTGCAGGCTCTCGGCCGGCTGCACCGCGACCTTGGCGCCGACGAAGCCGATCTTCAGCGCCGGGTTGGCGTCCTTCATCGCCTGCGCCACCTGCACGTCCGATGCGAACGAGGGGGTGCTGGTATGGATCACGCACAGCTCGTGCTGCTTGGCTGCGGCCAGCACGGGCTCCAGCCCGATGTTCGCCGGCGGCGCGTCGATCAGCTTGCTGCCGGGCACCAGCGCCGCCGGCTGCGCGAGCCACGTCGGATACCAGAACGACTTGATCTCCCGTTTCGCCTGGTAGCGCGAGCCGGCACCGCCATCGAAGCCGCCAAACGATGGAGGCTGCAGGAACAGGGTCTTCATCATGCCAATCTATCCCTAACCGGTTCTAACTCGCGCCGGATATACGCCTCGCCGGGCGCGAGCCTCGGCCGTGTCGCTCGAAGTATTTGCCCATGCCAGGCAACGCGGTCCGACCGGTAGCTCGCCAGCATGATCGTGACCGACATAAGGTCGCGGAAGGGCAGGCACCAGATGCCGGCACTGGGCGCAAGGCCCAGAGCGCGGTCGATGCCGATCCCCACGGCTGCACGCACGAGCCAGGCGAGCGCGAAACCGCCCCAGGCCCACGCTGCGCCACCCGAGAGGCACACGGATAGTGCAGCCCAGAATAGCGGATATTGCACGCACGACATCGCAAATCCGACAGCCGCAAGGCTCTGGATCGTGCGCGCCCAGCGCAGCTCGTGCGCAAACAGCTCCGGCATGCGGGTTTCGGCCACGGTGGTCGCGGGCACGGTCGCGGCGAGCGCGATCGACAGGCCGCGCGCCTTCACAAGCCGGCCCAGCACCGCGTCGTCCGCGAGATGATCGGCCAGGGCATGCAGGCCGCCGATGCTGTCCAGCACCTCCCGCGTCAATGCCATCGTGGCGCCGAGGCAGTCCTGCCGGCCCAGCGCCCGGGCCATCAATGCGCCTGGAAGGAAGGCGTGGTTGATCTGCTCGGCGCCCAGTCGGGTGGCCAACGCCGGGCCGGCCGGCAACCCGGCATACAGCGTCGTTACCAGGCCGACGCCCGGCGCCTGTAGGCCGACGACCAACCGGTCGAGATAGTCCGGCATGACATGCATATCGCTGTCGGCGATGACCAGCACGTCATGCCGGGCGTACGGCCACATATTGATGAGGTTCGCGACCTTACGGTTCAGGCCATGCGGAGTTGAATTCACCACCACCGCCATGTCCAGCGCCGGAAAGCGCTCGCGCAGCCGGTCCAGCACGCCAAGCGCCGGATCGGACGAGTCCTGCAGCCCGAAGACGATCTGGAACTCGGGGTAGGCTTGCGCGCAAAAGCTGGCGAGCGCTTCCTCGAGCAACGGCTCGGCGCCATGCAGCGGCTTCAGGATCGTAACAGGCGGCCGCCGGTTTGGTGCCACCGGCCGGCGATTGGTGAACCGGTTGACGGCGAACCAGCCGGCGGTCGACTGCAGGACGCCGGCGATCGTGAGCGCAGCCGCCCCCAAGGTGAAAACTTCGATCACGCATTCCGTCCTATCAAGCCAGCGTGCCGCCCGACAAATCGGCGATCTTGCGTTGCAGGCTTTGGATCAGCGGCGTGGCGTCGCCAGAGCCGAGCAGCGAGCGAAAATCCGAACGCTGCACCGCGACCCGGCTGATGGAGCCGTTCAGCAGCACATCCACGGCGCGCCAGCCGGCCTGGGTGTGGCGCATGACATAGTCGATCCGTGTCGGCGCGCCGCGTGCAGGCACGATCTGGCTTGCCACGACCTGGTCTGCGCCCACGCTGCGGCTGTCGGGCAACAGCTCCAGCTTTTCACCGTCGAAATTGTCGAAATTGGCGACGTAGCTCGCCACGGTGAAGCGGCGGAACACATCCAGCAACTGCGACTGCTGCGCCGGCGGCAGCGCGGCCCAGCGCGGCCCGACCGAGGCCTGCAGGATGCCCGAAACGTCAAACGCGCCTTCGACCAGCGGCGCGAGTGTCGCGAAACGCTGCGGAAACGGCGTCGCCTTGCCGGCGTGCATGCCGGCGAGCAGGCCGCGGTTGAGCGCCGCGATCGGGGAGGCGGCCTCCGCGTCGGCGGCAACCGCCAGGCGGCCGAAACAGGGAAGTAGCGACCCGGCCAGCATCAGACGCCGGCTGACTTTCATCGCGCAGGCGCCATGAACGTCTGCTTCGACGCGTCCTGCCCGAGCGCATTCATGGCGGTAGCGACAATGTCCTTGGCGCCGAGCCCGGCCTCGATCATCTGCGCAGCCGGCGCATTATGGTCGATGAACCGGTCGGGCAGGGTCATGGACCGGACCCGCACGCCGCCGTCCAACAGGCCGCGCATGGCCAGGTGCTGCAGGATTGCCGCGCCGAAGCCGCCGATCGAGCCCTCCTCGACGATGATCAGCACGGCGTGGTGCCGGGCCAGCTGCTCGACCATGGCGACGTCGAACGGCTTGGCGAACCGCGCGTCGGCGACGGTGGTGGATAGCCCGCGCGCGGCCAATTCGTCCGCGGCGCGCAGGCTGTCGGCAAGCCGGGTGCCGAGGCTGAGGATGGCGATGGCGGAACCCTCGCGCAGGATGCGGCCACGGCCGATCGGGAGCGGCGTGCCACGTTCGGGCAGCGTCACCCCGGTGCCCTCGCCGCGGGGATAGCGCACGGCGCTGGGCCGGTCGTCGATGCCGGCGGAGGTCGCGACCATGTGCATCAGCTCGAGCTCGTCGGATGGCGCCATCAACACGAAGCCGGGCAGGCAACCGAGATAGGCGAGGTCGAAGCTGCCGGCGTGCGTCGCGCCGTCCGCGCCGACCAATCCCGCACGGTCGATGCCGAACCGCACCGGCAGGCCCTGGATGGCGACGTCGTGCACGACCTGGTCATAGGCGCGCTGCAGGAACGTGCTATAGATGGCGCAGAACGGCCGCAGCCCCTCGGTCGCCATGCCGGCGGCGAAGGTGACGGCATGCTGCTCGGCGATGCCCACGTCGAAGCAGCGCTCCGGAAAGCGCTTGGCAAAACGGTCGAGCCCGGTGCCGGTCGGCATTGCGGCGGTGACGGCGACGATGCTGTCGTCGGCGGCGGCCTCGGCAATCAGCGCGTCGGCGAACACCCGGGTATACTGCGGCGGACCCGGCGGCGCCTTGGCCTGCTCGCCGGTGATGACGTTGAACTTGCTGACCCCGTGGTACTTGTCCGGGCTGGCCTCGGCGGGGGCATAGCCGTGGCCCTTCTTGGTGATGACGTGCAGCAGGATCGGGCCACTTTCCTCGGCCTCCCGCACATTGCGCAGCACCGGCAGCAGATGGTCCAAATTGTGCCCGTCGATCGGCCCGACGTAGTAGAAGCCCAGCTCCTCGAACAGCGTGCCGCC
>CAXTJW010000387.1:0-3989 GCA_964244305.1 uncultured Acetobacteraceae bacterium | reverse complement strand
TACCTCGCCGACCGCCAATGGGGCACCGTGCGCGAGGATTACAGCCCCGGCGGCACCGCATGGGACTATTTGTCGCACGACCACGCCCGCAGCCGCGCCTATCGCTGGGGCGAGGACGGCCTGGCCGGCTTCAGCGACGACCACCAGATCTGGTGCCTGGCGCTCGGCCTATGGAACGAACGCGACCCGATCCTGAAGGAGCGGCTGTTCGGCCTCACCAACGACCAGGGCAACCACGGCGAGGACGTGAAGGAGCGCTATTTCTTCACCGACGGCACCCCGACGCATTCGTATATGCGCATGCTGTATTGCTATCCGCAGCAAGCCTTCCCGTATCAACAGCTGCTCGACGGCAACCGCGAGCGCGGGCTGGACCAGCCGGAGTTCGAGATCGGCGACACCGGCGTGTTCGATAATGGCTGGTTTGACGTCACGATCGAGTATGCGAAGGCCGGACCGGACGACCTGCTGCTGCAGGTGACGGCGCTGAACCGCGGTAGCGCGCCGGCTCCGCTGCACATTTTGCCGCAGTTCTGGGCGCGCAACACATGGTCGTGGGACAACGGCGTGCGGCCCGGGCTGCGCCTCGCTGCCGACGGATCGGTGCGCGCGATCCGCAAGGGCTGGCGGCCGCGGCGGTTCGAGGTCGAGGGCGGCTTTCCCTGGCTGTTTTGCGAGAACGACACCAACACGCGCCGCCTGTTCGGCTCCGACCACGTCGGGCCGTTCAAGGACGCGATCAACGATTTCGTCGTGCATGGCGATCGGCGCGCGGTGTCGCTGGACGATAGCGGCACCAAATGCGCGGCCCATGCGCGCTTCATGGTGCAGCCCGGCGAGCAGGTGCAGCTTCGGGCCCGGCTCCGCGTCGAAAACGACAAGCCCGCCGCTGAAGGCTTCGACGCCGTGATGCAGGCGCGGCGCAGTGAGGCGGACGAGTTCCATGCCGTGCTCTCGCAGGACATCGTGGGCCAGGACCGGAAGCAGGTGCAGCGGCAGGCCTTCGCCGGGCTGCTGTGGACCAAGCAGTGCTATCATTTCGACGTGCGCCGCTGGCTCGCAGGCGACGCGGCCCAACCCCCGCCGCCGCAGGGCCGGCAGAACGGCCGCAACCACGAGTGGCAGCACTTGGACAACGCCGACGTGCTGTCGATGCCGGATAGCTGGGAATATCCGTGGTATGCGGCCTGGGACCTCGCGTTCCACGCCGTCGCCTTCGCCGACATCGACCCGGACTTCGCCAAGGCGCAGCTCTATTTGCTGACCCGCGAGTGGTATATGCACCCGAACGGCCAGCTGCCGGCCTATGAATGGGCGTTCGGCGACGTGAACCCCCCGGTGCACGCCTGGGCGGCGCTGTGGGTCTATGAGCGCGACGCCGTGCTGACCGGGACGCCGGACCGGGCGTTCCTCGAGGGCGTATTCCACAAGCTGATGATGAATTTCACCTGGTGGGTGAACCGCAAGGACCCGGACGGGCGCAACGTGTTCCAGGGCGGCTTCCTGGGCCTCGACAACATCGGCCTGTTCGACCGGTCGAAGCCGCTGCCGACCGGCGGCACGCTTGACCAGGCCGACGGCACCGCCTGGATGGCGATGTACGCGCTGAACCTCATGCGCATCGCACTCACCCTCGCGCGCGAGAACCCGGTGTACGAGGACGTAGCGACCAAGTTCTTCGAGCATTTCCTGGTCATCGCCGAAACCATGTCGAACCTGGGCGAGGGCGGGCTGTGGGACGAGGCGGAGGGCTTCTACTTCGACGTGCTGCGCATGGCGGACGGCGCCACAGAGAAGCTGCGCATCCGCTCGCTGGTCGGCCTGATTCCGATGTTCGCGGTCGAGGTGCTGGAGCCCGACATGGTCGCGGCCACGCCGGGTTTCGCCCAGCGGCTGCAGTGGTTCCTGAACCAGCGCCCGGAGCTCGCCAACCTGGTGTCGCGCTGGACCGAGCCCGGCCTGGGCGAACGCCAGTTGCTGTCCTTGCTGCGCGGCCACCGCATGAAGGCGTTGCTGCGCCGGATGCTGGACGAGACGGAGTTCCTGTCGCCCTACGGCGTCCGCTCGCTGTCGAAGGCGCATTTGGCGCATCCCTACGTGCTGGAGCGCGGCGGCCAGCGCTTCTCGATCGAGTATGTGCCGGGCGCCAGCCGGACCCGTGCGTTCGGCGGCAACTCCAACTGGCGGGGACCGGTGTGGATGCCGGTGAACATGCTGCTGATCGACAGCCTGCGGAAATTCCACCGCTACTACGGCCCAGAGTTCCGGGTGGAGTGCCCGGTCGGGTCCGGCATCCGGCTCGACCTGAACCAGGTCGCGGACGAACTGGCGGAGCGGCTGGCCCGGCTGTTCCTGCCCGACGCGCAAGGCCGCCGGCCGGCGATGGCGAACGAGCCGCGCGACGACGCGATCCTGTTCAACGAATACTTCGACGGCGACACCGGCCAGGGACTCGGCGCCGCGCACCAGACCGGCTGGACCGCCCTGATCGTGCTATTGCTCGGGGCGCGCACGTGACGCTTGCCATGCCATCCGGACCTTCTATGTACGCAGGATGATTTCGCTCACCCTCGCCGCCATGGCCTTCATCGCCATCCATCTCGGGGTATCCGGGACCACATTGCGGGACCGCATCGTGGCGTCCATCGGGCTGCGCGGCTACATGGTGGTATTCTCGGTGGCGTCGGTCGCGGCGATCGCCTGGCTATGTTCGGCCTACGGCGCCGCCGAATACGTGCCGACCTGGGGGCAGTTGGAGTGGTGGAAGCCGTTCATGATCGCGCTGATGCTGCCGGCGTTCCTGCTGGTGCTCATCGGCCTGACGACGCCGAACCCGACCTCGGTGGCGCAGGAGGCTCTGGTGGACCGCCCGCCGCAGGGCATCGTGCGCATCACCCGGCACCCGTTCCTGATGGGCGTCGCACTGTGGTCCGTGATCCATCTGATTGGGAACGGCGACGTGGCGTCGCTGCTGTTCTTTTCGGCGCTGGCGATTGTTTCCGTGGCCGGCACTGCCTCGATCGACGCCAAGCGCCGCCGGGTGCTCGGGGCTGCGGCATGGGATAAGTTCGCGTCCCGCACCTCGATCCTGCCCTTCGCCGCGATCGCCGCCGGGCGCAACAGCCTGGTGGCGCGGGAGATGGGCTGGTGGCGCCCGGCGGCGGGGGTCGTGGCATATGCGCTGATGCTGGGCGGCCACGCGCATATCGTCGGCGTGTCGCCCTGGCCGGCCTAACGCCGGGCGCATGATCCAGGCGGTGGTGGTCGGCGCTGGCGGCGGCCTCGGCGACGCCCTGGCGACAGCCTTGGAACGGCGGGGCGCCTACGGCCGCGTCACCCGCCTTGGCCGCAGCAGCACGCCGCCGCTCGATCTGCTGTCGGAACTGAGCATCGCCGCCGCGGCCGCCTGGGTCGCTGAGCGCGACGAGGTCGTCCTGGTGCTGGACGCGACGGGATTCCTGCATGACGACCGGTTCCGCCCCGAACGCGGCTGGCGCGACATCGACCCCGTCCACATGGCGCACGCCTTCGCGGTCAATGCGATCGGCCCGGCGCTGCTCATGAAGCATTTTTGCCCATTATTTCCACGGGAGGGCCGCGTCGTGTTCGCCACCCTGTCCGCCCGCGTGGGCAGCATCGGCGATAACCGGCTGGGCGGCTGGCACAGCTACCGCGCATCGAAGGCAGCGCTGAACCAGCTGGTGCGCACCGCCGCGGTCGAAATGCGCCGGCACAACCCGGCCGGGCTGTGTGTGGCGCTGCATCCGGGCACCGTGGACACGCCGCTCTCGGCGCCGTTCGCCAAGGCGGGCCTCGACGTGCGATCGCCCGAGATGGCGGCTGGCGAGATCCTCGATGTGCTGGACGGGCTGGATGCACAGCGCAACGGAGGGTTCTACGACCAGCGCGGACAGGCGATTCCCTGGTAGCGATTTGGCTGGGGGACCTGGATTCGAACCAAGGCTTTCCGAGTCAGAGTCGGAAGTTCT
>CAXTJW010000386.1:0-3992 GCA_964244305.1 uncultured Acetobacteraceae bacterium | reverse complement strand
AGCAGGGGCAGGTCGAGCAGCCACTCGCCGGGGTAGTCCAGGATGTCGAGCCGGACCCGGCGGGTGCCCAGGCGGCGGCCGAGCGGGGAGGGGCGTTCGACCTCAAGGGCGAGCGAGACCTGCGCCAGGTCCTCGGTGCGCGGCGGCCAGGACGGGGTGGCGGCGGCGAGCTCGCCCAGCTTCGCGGCATGGTCGAAGATGGGCAGCACGCCGGCGCCGGCGGGCAGCACGGCGACGCTGCGCAGCCGGTTGGTGCCGTCCTGGGTGAGGCGGGCGGTGACCTTGGGCAGGGTGTCGCGTCCCTGTCCCAGGGCGAGCAGGTTCTGGATCAGGGAGGTGATGAACACCGTCTTGCCGGCCCGGCTCAGCCCGGTGACGGCGAGGCGGATGCGGTCCTCGTTGAGCGCCCGCTCCACCCCGGCGACGCCGCCGGCCGCCAGCCCGCGCAGGCCTGTGGCCACGGCGCCTGCGTTTCCTACGCTGAACTTCATCGGCCCGGTGCTCCTGATCCATGCGCCTGTCGGGACCGGGCGTCGACGCACATTCGGAAACGATCCAAGTGAGTGCATCCACCGGGCCAGTCTTACACACTATAGTTGATAAACTTCTTGTGCGTAAGTGCCGACGCTCCGCCGATGGACATGCGCCGGCTGGTGGGCCGCAACCTCGAGCGGATCCGCCGTGCCCAAGGCCTCACCCAGGAGCAGCTCGAGGCGCGGTCCGGGTTCAGCCAGCAATACCTGAGCGGGCTGGAGCGGGGGCGGCGCAACCCCACTGTGGTGACCGTCTACGAGCTGGCCCAGGCGCTCGGGGTCAGCCACCTCGACCTCCTGCAGCCGGACGGCGAGGATTGAGCCGCCGGGCGATGCCGGGGAGAAGAGGGCTGCAGGTAGCGGGTGTTCGTCCCCAAAGCGCAGCGGACGCCTGAAACGACGAAAGCCCCGCCCCCTGGGATCAGGGGGCGGGGCTCTGTCGTCAGCGGCGCCCGGTCGGCTTTGAGGGCCGGCTGGACAGGAGGGCGTCGATGCCCGGGCCGCCGGGGCGGGCGCGGGCGTCGACGACCGCCGCCTGGAAGCGGCGGAAGTCGGTCATCCGGGAGAACCGGACCAGGTATCCACCCTGGGTCAGCTCGACGTGGCATGCTTTGCAGATCAGCCAGCCATGCTCGGGCCGGTTCAGCCCGCGGTGGAGGAAGTGATCGTATTCCGCCCCCTCCACGGGCTGGCTGTCGGCCCCGCGCGAACCCCTTGGGTCCGCCGTCAGCACCGGGGCTGCGTTGCAGCAGGGGCACTGCCCCTCGTAGGGCTCGGCGCCGATCACCTCGTGCATGAGCGCCCGGCTGCGGTCGGAGAAGCTCCGGCGCCGGCCGAACATCAGATCCTGTGCTGAGACGAGCAGGAACATCTGGTCGGCCGCGTGGCGGTCCATGTGGTCGAGCTTGCGGTGCAGCCGGTCGAACTGGCGCTCGACATACCGCATCAGGGCATCTTGCCCCCGCGGCGGACCGCCGAAGCGTTCCATCGCGTTGCGGACGACGGCGTTGCACCAGGTGTGGAACGCCGGCGAGAGATACCGGGCATAGGCCAGCGCGAGCTGCCAGTGCGCCCAGGTTTCCCCGGTCCGGCCTTTGGTCCTGAGGACCAGGCCGTCCGGATCGGTCGACTTAAGGTGGTCGTGGACCACCTTAAACTCGGGCTCGGAGGTTGGGATGTCCGCCCAGCGCCACCGCGTGTAGGAGCGGAAGCGCTCGGTGTCCTCCAGGCGCAGCCAGTCGGCGGGCCGGCGGGCGGCCGGGCCGCCTGCGGCACGCCACATGTCGGTCAGGTTCAGCATCGGGCCGCGCTGGCGGATGGCCGTGCCCTCGTAGGTCAAGCTGTGGGCGGCATCACGGTCCGGCGCGGCCGGGGGTTCGGTGTCGGTCATGCTGATCTCCATCGCGTTGCGGCCTTGCTCAAGGGCCGTCGTCAGCCGGCTTGGAGCTGCCGGAACGGAAGGAGATGACAAATGATATGTAATGAACTCTGTGAGTAATACAAGACCTGATTGGATATAGTTCAGTACTTGCACACCATTAATTCATCTTTGCTATAACAATCTTGAATAAAAGTAGGATGCAGTTCCTCTCTGCAGATGGTATCTGTCAGCTGGATGCTTTGGTCGCCTGTGGAGCGGAACAGAACGTGCTGTCTTCCGGACAGGGCCCTGTTCATGGCCGCCGCAAACCGGGCGCTGGAAGTCATAGGCCCACGGGCGCAAGGCTCGAGCTTGCAAGGCGAGAGGACCGGGTGCGGACCGTCACGCCTTGCCCTATTCCACCCCAGTGGAGCCGGTGTGTGTGGTGCCTCCTGCAGAAAAACGAACTCCGGAGGCGAGAGAGACGTCCAAACCCGCGTTTCCTGCACACACCAAGTCCCATTTTTTTCTTAAGCTGTTGATTGCATTCAGTTCCCATGTGGGCGGCCTGCAGCCGTGTCTGCGTATGCCGCCATGGACGCGCTGCACACACCCAAAAGCGGTCTTCCTGTAAGCATATGAGAACGTTGGTTTTCGTCCTTTGGGATAGTTTTACAGCCTTGTGCACACACATGGCACCCACACCCACACCCACACCCACACACATGACGCACACACACAGGGCCCGGCAGCAGGCACACCGGACGCGCGTTCCGAGCTTCGGTCGGACGCTGCCGGACTGGGTTACAGGGGAGGCCAATGCGACTGCTCTGCTGCGGATGGACGATGCGGCATTCGGCCGCGAACTGACCCGGCGCTACCGCGGCCGGCTGGGCGCCATGCGGCCGGTCGGCGGGCGGCATGCCGTGCCCGTGGTGACGGCCTATGCCGCCCGTTTCGTCGGCCGCCGCTTCGCCCTGCTGGGAGACGCGTCCTCTTCTGCCGGGTTCGCCACCTGGGGGCAGACGGGCCACTCTCGGCCATGTCTGGCCGCAGTGGCTGTGCACCCCAGCCATGCTGCGCACCTGCGTCAGCCCCGAACGCGAATATCAGCGTCTGGCGAGGTGAAGGCTGCGGAAACTCAGGCCAGCTCGACCGGACCGGGCCTGCCGGGTTGTGTCGTGTAGCCCGCCTGTCGAGAATGGGTCATGGAAGCAGCCCCCGGAACAGTCCGCCAGGCCCTTGCGCCCCGGCCAGCGTGGGGCTGGCTGGGCCTGGATCAGCTGGCGCCGGCGCAATAGGCCGCTACCCTGTCCCGCCCCGCTCCCTTCTCGCCCCCTGTAGCTCACCGTGGCCCGTCGGTGGAGGCGCTGGCCGGACTGGTCGAGCGGGTGACGTTCCACAACGCCGACAGCGGCTTCTGCGTGCTGCGGGTGAAGGCGCGCGGCCAGCGCGACCTGGTCACCGTCGTCGGGCACGCCGCCACCATCGCTGCCGGAGAGTGGGTGCAGATGAGCGGCGCTTGGGTCAACGACCGCACCCACGGCCTGCAGTTCAAGGCCGCCTTCCTCAAGGCCAGTGCGCCGACCACGCTGGAGGGCATCGAGAAGTATCTCGGCTCCGGCATGATCCGCGGCATCGGCCCGGCCTACGCCACCAAGCTGGTGCGCGCGTTCGGCGAGGCAGTGTTCGAGCTGATCGAGCAGGAGCCGGCCCGGCTGCGCGAGGTGACCGGCATCGGGCCCAAGCGTGCCGCCCGCATCGTCGCCGGCTGGGCCGAGCAGAAGGTGATCCGCGAGATCATGCTGTTCCTGCATGCCCATGGTGTTGGCACCTCGCGCGCGGTGCGCATCTTCAAGACCTACGGCCAGGACGCGGTCGAGATCATCAG
Source organism: uncultured Acetobacteraceae bacterium (assembly GCA_964244305.1). Classification (GTDB taxonomy): domain Bacteria; phylum Pseudomonadota; class Alphaproteobacteria; order Acetobacterales; family Acetobacteraceae; genus CAHJXG01. The sequence goes on along the minus strand of CAXTJW010000386.1, from coordinate 208 downwards.
CGACAACCCCTATCGCCTGGCGCGCGACATTCGTGGCATCGGCTTCCTGACCGCCGACAAGGTGGCCGAGACGCTCGGCATCGCCAAGACGGCGATGATCCGGGTGAGGGCAGGGGTGAGCTACGCCCTGGCCGAGGCGATGGACGAGGGGCATTGCGGCCTGCCCCGGGACGAACTGGCCGATGCCACTGCCAAGTTGATCGAGGTG
>CAXTJW010000385.1:0-4005 GCA_964244305.1 uncultured Acetobacteraceae bacterium | reverse complement strand
CGGCTGGCGGCAGTCCTGGCACAGCGCGGGTGGCGGGTGGTCTGCCCGGACCTGGCCGGCCGCGGCCGCAGCGACTGGCTGCGCGATCCCCAGGAATACAACCTGCCGCAATACGCCGCCGACCTCACGACGCTGATTGCACGGCTGGATGTGCCGAGCGTCGACTGGATCGGCACGTCATTGGGCGGCCTGATCGGGATGGTGATCGCGGGGCAGGAGAAATCGCCGATCCATCGCCTGGTCGTCAACGACGTGGGGCCGTTCCTGCCGTGGCAGGCGTTGCTGCGCCTCGGCAACTCGGTGCGCAACGCGCCGCGGAGCTTTCCCGACCTGCCGGCGGCGGTGGCGCATTACCGCGGCCTGCTGCAGCCGTTCGGACGCCTGACTGATGCTGAGTGGCAGCATCTCGCGGCGCATAGCGTGCGCCAGGATACGACCGGGCGCTGGATCAAGGTGTTCGATCCCGACATTACCGCCTCGTTCCACGCCGGGCTGTTCTTCAATCTCAGCCTTTGGACCTACTGGGACGCGATACGCTGCCCGACGCTCGTGCTGCGCGGGGCGGAGTCTGACCTGCTGCTGCGGTCGACCGCGCGCGACATGGCCCGGCGCGGCCCGCGGGCGACCGTCGTCGAGTTCGGCGACTGCGGGCATGCGCCGGCGCTGCTGGACCGGGAACAGGTTGGGGTGGTCGCCGACTGGCTCGTTGCGAATGACGAGTCGCATGGACAGAAAGACATGCCGTAGACGCAGCCCTATGCTGCACCGCAGCAAAATGCTTGCTTATCGGTAATGTGGCGCGTAGAAGGGCTTTGCTGCACTGCAGCATAAACCATGGGGACCCGCCATACGGCAGGCGTCCCAATCGAAGGAGCCTCCGATGTCGATCACCACGTTCTCCAAGCCCGCCGCTTCGCAGTCTTTCAACGAGACCGTCGCCGACCTGAAGCATGGCGCGGACTCCGCCACGGCCGCCTATGGCGCGATGTCCGAGAAGGCGGCGAAGACGGTCACCGACCTGACCGCCTTCCACCGCGGCACGATCGAGGCGCTGGCGCAAGCCGGGCAGGTTTTTGCCGCTGAGTCGCAGGATCTGTTCCGCCAGGCGGCAGAGGCCGGCCAGGCCGCTTTCACCGAAAGCCTGAACAACCTGCGCGCGATCGCCACCGCGAAGACCGTCAAGCAGCGGCTTGAGCTGCAGGCGAACTTCGTCCGCAGCTCGGCCATCTCGACGGTCACCGAGGGCAGCCGCTTCGCCCGCGCCAGCATCGACCTGGCCGAGAAGATTTCCGCCCCGATCGCGGCACGCGTCTACCTCGCGGCCGAGACGTTCGCCAAGCCGATCGTCTAAGGAGTACATGCTTCGAGCCGGGTCGCGCGGCCCGGCTCGGGCGCTCATGCAGCGGGTGAGTTGACTTAGATCAAGTGCGTCGCGCCATGCCCGTGTAGAAGGCCGTTCTGGGGCCCCTCCCGATTCTGCATGCCCATCAAAGGCCGAGCGCCCATGTTTATCGCCACCAAGCTGTTGTCGCCCCTGCTGGCCCCGACGGCGCTGATCATCGAACTCGCCCTGCTCGGCCTGCTGTTGCGGCGCCGTTCGGTCATGGCGCTCGCCATCGGCCTGTTGGTGGCCTGCATGGTACTGCCGGTCGCGACCTGGGCAGGACGCCCGCTCGAGAACCGGTTCCCTGCCGTGGTCGACCCGCCGGAGCATGTGGACGGCATCATCCTGCTCGGCGGCGCCATCGACGACCTGACCAGCCAGGACCGTCAGGCCGCGACGTTCAACGACGCCGCCAACCGGATCACCACCTTCGTCACGCTGGCGCGCCGATACCCGGATGCGCGATTGGTGATGGCGGCTGGCTCGGGCGACCTCCAGCAGGGGCACGCCAGCGAGGCGCCCTGGGCACTGAAGCAATTCGCCGACCTGGGCCTAGACCCAAGCCGCGTGATGTCCGATGCGAACTCCCGCACCACCTGGGAGAACGCCGTCGAGGTGAACCGGATGGTGCGGCCGAAACCGGACGAGACCTGGGTGCTGCTCACGTCCGCCGTGCATATGCCGCGCGCCGTGGGGGTGTTCCGCGCCGCCGGCTGGCGTGTGCTGCCCTGGCCGGTTGGCTACCGTTCGCGCAACCACCTCGACACCTGGACTCCCGCGCTGAGCGGCGGCTTTCCAATCCTCGACATGGCGGCGCATGAGTGGACCGGCTTGCTGGCCTACTGGCTGCAAGGCCATTCCAGCGCGTTGTTCCCAGCACCGTGAGCCTCCGGCCTCAGGTGGCCCGCAGCCGGTTCTGATACACGCTCAAATTGGTGAAGGCGGCCGCGAGCAGCGGCGTCGGCACACTCAGCTCCCTCGCGCGCAGGAGGAAATCACCTAGGATCTGGTCGGCCTCCACCGGCAATCCCGCTTGCAGGTCCCGATACATCGACGACGTCAGCGGTGAGCCCTTGGCGGTCACTGTCGCCGTCGCCGACGCTATGAAGGCCTCGCTCGGTGCATGCCCGGCGGCGGTCGACACGGCCGCGCATTCCATCAGCAACTGTTGCGCCGATCCCGCGCCGCCGGCCCTCTCGATCTCGCCGATGGTGCCGCGCAGCAGGCTGTTGATGCCGCCCAGGGTGGCGAGCAGGATCCATTTCTCCCACATCTCGCGGTCGATCGTGGGCGACAGCCGCGCGTCGAAGCCGGCGCCCTGCATGAACGCATCGAGCGCGCCAGTGCGGTCGGAGCGTGCCCCGTCCAGCTCGCCATACGCGAGTTCCTGCAGCGGGCTGAGCTGGACGACGCGGCCCTGTTCGTCGAGCATCGTCGCGACCTTGCAGACGCAGCCGATCACGGCGTTCGCGCCGAAGCGGTTGGTCAGCAGGCCCATGTGCCGCATGCCGTTCAGCACGGGGAGGATCATGGTGGCCGGGCCGACCGCCGGGGCGAGGTCGGCCATTGCGGCATCGAGCGAGAACGCCTTCACCGTCAGCAGCACGGCGTCGAACGGCGCTGCGATCTCGTTGGCGGTCGCGACCTGCGGCTGCAACGTGACACCGCCATGCGGGCTGATGATCTCCAGCCCGGCCGCGCGCAGCCGTGCAGCCCGCGCAGGCCGGACCAGGAAGACGACGTCGCGTCCGGCCTGGGCGAGGCGGCCGCCAAAATAGCCGCCGGTTGATCCCGCACCGACGATCAGCATGCGCATGGCACCCGCTCTCCCTACGACCCAGCAACCATCCTTACGGGAGCATGACGCCTGGCGGCCCATGCGGCAACCGGACCCGGAGTTCGACGGAGAGCCGGGCCGGTGCGCAGGGGTTCCACGACACGGTCGGGAAGGGCTGCCCGCGCTCCGGGCCCAAAAAAATATTTTGAGATACGGAATTCACCGTGGGTTTTCCCGCGCTACATCGTTAAGCGGTGAGACATAGAAGGCGAGAGCAATCCATCATGCGGAACATTTTGTGCGCCGGTTTGGCCGCTGTTTCGATCTGCACCGCGGCCCCAAAGCCCGCCGAGGCGTACTACTATGGTGGCGGAGGAGGCTTCGCAGTCGGCGCTCTCCTCGGGCTAGGCGTCGGCGCCGTGGTCGGGACATCCATCGCGCGGCCGTACTACCCGTATGGGTATTACCCCTACGGCGGTTATTACCCGTACGGCTACTATCCTTCGGCGTATCCCTACGCGGTTCCATATGGCTATCCGTATGCGCCGCCGCCTGTCGGCTATCCGCCGGGCCCGGTTGCCTATCCGCCACCTGGCTACCCCGTTCCAGTGGCGCCGCGTACGCCCTATGCGAACCAACCCGCCAATTACGCTCCTCCAGCGCAGCCATCGTCCGGGCAGCCGCCACAGTGCCGGACCGGTCAGTTCTTCAACTCGTTGACCGGGAATTGCGACCGCCGTTGAACGCCGGCGGCTTAGACCGATCGAGCATCGCCCTGGGCGCTGAAGGCATGGGCCTCCGGGGCGGTCTCGAAGACATTCGGCTTCAACTGGCGCTCGGCCAG